>CAMJLI010000182.1 GCA_946406585.1 uncultured Prevotellaceae bacterium
TTTGCCCATGTCGTGGTATTGCTGGTGCCATCCCCGTCCTTGAAGACCCTGAACACGCCTTTTTTCATCAAGGTGCTGTCGGGGTCGTCGCCCTTGTCGAGCAAGATGAATCCATAGTACATGTTCTTTATGCCGTTGCTGGTTTTTGTACCCGAGATGAGTGTTGCCAACTTTACAGAGATGCCGTTGGACAAACCTTCGGAAATGAAGAAGCATGTGAAATTGGCTCCATCTCCAATGACGGCAGCCCCCTTTGAAGACGTTTCTGTAGTGTGGCTTTTATCATGTTCGGCATAGTCCAAGGTGTTTTTCTGCATGTCCTGGTTTTGGAATTTATTTACCAATCCGGTGTATTCATGACCGGTGTTATTTGGCTTGTCCTCGAAAAACACAGCGATGTTTGGACTTAATTCGTATGTTCCCTCAATATTCGGCGGGTTGTTGCCATTGAATATTGGCATGTGTTGCCCCATCTTGTTTATATATTCCTCGGGTATGGCATATGTGAGCCTTTCGTCGTATGCCTTTGCGAATGTGATGACGCTGTCGAGTTGAGACTCGGAAACCTTGAATGTAGTGCCGTCGGTGCGTTTTACGACCACCCCCTTGAGATTGGTGCTCTGGTCGGGTGTGATGCTCTCGAATTCCGCTGCCGGAATGTTCACCTGCGTCCCGTTGTGCTCAAAGACGATGATGCCTTGAGCCTTGCCTTGCATGGCTGTCATGGCCATCATGGCGGCCATGGTGAAAGTCAATATATGTTGTCTCATTTTCTCGTGATTTTGATGGTTGTAGTTCCTGTTCTGACCAAATAGACGCCCTTGGGCAATTCGCTCAGCGAGATGGTGGCGTCGCCGTTGCTGTCAGTCTTTCCTTGGCTGAACACCTTGCCCTCCATGTTGAGTACTGCCACGTTTGTTCCTGGCGCACATCCCTTGATGCTGAGGGCGTCAGCCGACTTCTCCACGGTTGGTGCGATTCTGCCGCTGAACACCTTTCCTATGTCGAGAGTGTTGCCGTTGATGTCGCTCAATGTGAATTTCATCACGTCTTTCGCCTGGTAGGTCACATTGGTTTGCGTGGTGGTGAGCGTGAACGTCGTGCCGCTCATGGTCAGCTTGGGCTTGTGTGCCAGTGGGTAGGCAGTGTACATGCCGTTGTTGAGCCATGCGAAGAAATATCCATTTGTCGTACCGCTGTCATTGTTTCCAGGGTTGTTAGGCTCCACTGGTGGCTCTTCCTGAGGTTTCACCCCGTCCACCTTGCAGTTGTATCCTATCAAATAATTACCGCTTCCAGCGAAGTGGTGCACGCAGACGTAATAAGTTCCTGCCTCCACGTTTTTGATAGTGAGCTTCTTCTCCTCGCCAAAATAGGCATCGATGCTTCCTCCGCTGTATTCCTTCACGTTGGTGCCATCCTCCTGATACATAGTCATGTAGAGTATGTCGACTGCCTGCGACAACTTTATTGCCAGTTCCACCGTGCTCTTCTGCGGCACGTAGATGGCATACCAGTCGTCCACGTCACGGTCGGCTTCGAGCATGTAGTAGCCAAGGTGGGCCGAGATGGGTTCTCCATCCACCAGGGTTTGGGCAGAGTTCCAAGTGTTGTTGGGTTCCACGTCGGTGGCGTATTCATCTTGCTTGAAACGGTAGTCGAGAGTGTATCCTCCTGGGCCGCTGTATCGCTCCACCCTCACATAGTATGTTCCGGCAGCCACGTCGCTGACTTCAATCTTGTTTTCTGCATTGGTTCCATTATCTATAAAGTTGCGTTCTGCCATTTCCCCATTTTCGTCAATGGCATTCAGGCTCATGTAATAGATGTCTAGGTTGTCGTGCTGTGTCAGGGTGAGAGTCACTTTCCCGTCTCGTGGCACGTTGATTTTGTACCAGTCTGTCACGTCAGGGTTGTCGAAATATTGGTATCCGAGGTGTCCTGTCACACTGTTGTTGCGCGCCAGGTATTGTGCCTCCTGCCATGTGTCGTTGCTTTCTTTGTCGTTGTCATAACCGTTAGGCTCGAAAACGTAGGTCAACGTGTATTTGCCATCGCCACTGAAATGGTTGATGTGCAGATAATATGTGCCTGGAGCGAGGTCGTTGACGGTTAGAGTGCCTTTCTGGCTGGGAGCGAGGTCTATGGCGGAGTCGTACCGTCTTGCAGTCTTGCCATCTTGGCCGATGTAGCACAGTTCCATAAAGTAGATGTCGAGTTTGCTGTCCAGTTTGAGTGTGGCCTTGAGTGTTCCGTCCTCTTTCACTATGACCTTGTACCAGGCATCCTTCTTTTGGCTGCTGAGGCCGCCTTCTGTTGTCTGTCCGCTGACTATTTGGTCGGAAGACTCCCAAGTGCTGCCGCCATTGGGGCTCCCTGGCACGCCGTTGTCCACGTCATCGGGCAGTTGTTCTTGCTCGTTGACACTGCCCAACTTGGTGTCATAGGCAAGCAGGTAGTATCCTACTCCATTATTGCGTTCCAATCCTATCTGGTAGGTGCCAGCCTCCACATTGTCAATGGTTAAGGTGGTTTTTTCAGAACCTATCCATTTGGCACTTATTGATTTACCATCCTTGTAAAGGGTGATGTATCTCATACTCAAGTCATTGGAAGGTTCGCATACGAAGGTTATGGTGCCTTTCTTCGACACCTTCACCTGATAGAAGTCTGTGTTGTCGATGTCGTTCCAATAGAAATATCCCAAGTGTCCTGCCACGGTCTTTCCTTTGTCAAGTGGTACTGCTTTCTGCCACTCGTTATTTGGTTCCAGGTCAGTGGCGTAGCGGTTCTGCTCCAAATCGTAGGAGAGCTTGTAGCCGCCAACGCCCCCGTCACGTTCCACCATTACATAGTATGTGCCAGGAGCCACGTCGTTGACGGTGAGCGTTGCACCTTCAGCACCCACCCAGATGGACCCTCGCTGCTTGGTTTCATTGTTCGCGAGGCTGTAGAGGGTTATGTACCGCATGCTCAGCCCCTTGGCTGGCGTGCAGGTGAGTTTGGCGATGCCATCTCGTGGCACGTCAATTTTATACCAGTCCTTTGCGTCGGTGTCAGCCCAATAGAGATAGCCCAAATGTCCGGTAATCGGATGACCGCGATGCAATATATTGGCTCCGGAGAAATTGTCGTTCGATTCTTTGTCGTTGAGGTACGTGTCAGAGGTACGTGTGAATTTGCTTGAGATGGTGTATCCACCTTCACCGCTATCACGCTCCACCTTCACATAATACTTTCCTTTCGCCAAGTCGTTGACGGTGAGTGTTGCACCTTGAGCACCCACCCAGATGGCCCCTCGCTGCTTGGTTTCATTGTTCGCTAGGCTGTAGAGGGTTATGTACCGCATGCTCAGCCCATTTGCTGGCGTGCAGGTGAGCTCTATTGTGCCATCCTCTGGCACGGTGATGTTGTACCAGTCCTCTTTGTCGGTGTCGTCCCAATATAAGTATCCGATGTGCCCGGTTATGCTGCCATTGATGGGTAGGGTCTTGCTTTGGGAGAAGTTGTTGTTGGGCTCGCCATCATCGGCGTGTGTTTTGGAAGTAGGTGTGAATTTGCTTGAGATGGTGTATCCGCCTTCACCGGCATCACGCTCCACCTTCACATAATATTTTCCTTTCGCCACATTTTTTATTACGAGTGTTGTACTTGTAGCCCCCACCCAGGCGGTGCCGCGTTGCTTGGGTGTATTGTTCTGGAGGCTGTAGAGGGTGATGTACCGCATGCTCAACCCATTTGCTGGTGTGCAGGTGAGCTCTATTGTGCCATCCTCTGGCACGGTGATGTTGAACCAGTCCTCATTGTCGGTGTCGTTCCAATAAAAGTATCCGATGTGCCCGGTCCTGCTGCCATTGATGGATAGGGTCTTGCTTTGCGAGAAGTTGTTGTTGGGCTCCCCATCATCGAGGTATGAGTTGTCGGTGAGTGTGAAACTGCAAGACAAGGAAAAAGAGCCCTGTCCATTGTCTCGTTCCACTTTGACATAGTAAGTGCCCGCCGCCAGGTTGTTGACACGGAGGGTTGTGCTTTCGCTCCCCACCCATGCGGCTCCACGCTGCATCGTATTGTTGTTGTAAAGGCTGTAGAGGGTGATGTACCGCAGGGAAAGGCCGGACGATGGCTTGCAGGTGAGGTCTATATAGCCATCGCCAGTAGCGGTGAATTTGAACCATGCCTCTTTCGTATTGTCAGAAAGGCTTTCTTTTAGTGTCTGCCCATTGGTGATGGTGGTCGCAGTCTGCCAACTTGTACCTGCCTGTGTGAGTAATGGCAGGGTGGTCAGCCATAAAGCAATAAACAGTAATTTTGTTTTCATACAGTATTGTTTTAAATAAATGAATTCGTCTTCGTATGGCTTCATAAGAAATAATATATGCAAATTTACTTTGGAAGTCCGTAATTGATATTGCAAAACTGCAAACATTTTGCAAAATGCTTTTGTTCAAGTTACGCAAATTGGCAAATACGGCCTAAGGCCGTCGTCGTAGGGGCTTTATATGTTGTTAACGTAGGAAAGACACTTTTGTAGAGTAGAGCAAGGTCTCGGGAAATGAAAATGAAAAATAGCTTTTCATTTTGCATTTCACTCGGT
>CAMJLI010000183.1 GCA_946406585.1 uncultured Prevotellaceae bacterium
AGGAGATGGAACCTGTGATGTTCTCCTTCACCTTGACATAGAACCATCCTGTGCCGAAATCAGCCGGAGCGTTGAACACAGCCTCCACCTCAGCCTCCTCGCCTATTGCAAGATCCACGGGGATGTCGAATTTCACGTTGTCATACACGGTGTTGGCGCTTCCATAATAAGCCCCTTTCACCAGAGAGAGCGAGAAGTTCTCTGTCTCGCCAGCCTTCAAGTCCACTTCGCCTTCGTTCTTCAGCTTCACCTTGACATTGATGTCAACCGTGCCATCCTCTTTCTGGCTGTAATATACAGGTGTGGAACCTGTCGGGCTTGTCACATTGCTGATTGTCAGTTTGGGCTCCTTCACGATTTCGGCAGATGTGGCGCTGAAGTTGTCCATATAGACATACTGCGCACGAATGCCGATGCGTTTCGGGCTGTCCAGGTTGATGGTTATGGTGCTCCATCCCTCGATTTCCGACTCGACATAATCAGCGGCTTGGAATTTCTGGATTTGTTCGCCCAAAGTGGTGCCATTCTGGTCCACATTGTAGAACTCAACAAACGAAGGATAGGATGTGCTTGCCAAGCCACTGACCTTCACAAACATCTTCACCTCTCCGCTGATGACAGGAGTGACAAGCACGTCTTCGACAACCTCACCCCCCCCATAGTCGCCTGCATATTGGCGGTATGCAATCAAGGTATGACTACCGTCAATACCATCGCTGGAACTATAAGAATAGCCCATGTAATAAGGTCCATTACCATCGTAGTCGCCAATGCCCACGATGTGTCTCCAGTTTGAAGCCACGGCGAAGTCGCGTACGGCAGTGTTGATGGGATTCTCAAAATCCGCCAGATACGGTGACACCGTCTCTGCTGCTGCCTTGCCCCAGGCGACCACGGCCAGCAGCATTGTTAATAAAAGTCTGATTTTTCTCATTAGATTGATAATTTAGTGAGTTGATAAATATAAGATTACATTATTGTCTGTTGCGGTTGTTGAAATACGTCACGGCCTTGTCCACCCTCCATTCCCTTATCATGCTTTGTCTGTCGGCAGCCTCCACCCTATCCTCCACATTGTCGTCGAGCATTGGGAAAAAGTCTATGCCTGTGATTCTTTCCACCTCGTCGATGGATTTCACATAATAAGTCATGTCATTGTGCCCACTTTTGTTAGGATAGACGAACCCAATGGCTTTTGCCTTTCTGTCGTCATCCAGCACCACCTTGAAAAATGCATCCGGCACTGCCACCTTATTTCGGCCTATGGTGTTTTTCACCCCACCATAAAAGACAGGGCCAGCCACCACATAGACATCTCCATAGTCGCGAGCCCACTTTCGGCACTGCATTTCGAGGTCGTTCCAATCCCCCTTGTTTAGTTCATGGTTTTGCGGGCAAACATTGGTGAAGAGGAACGACTGCCGTTGAGCCGTCTTGCTCCACTTGCAGTCGCCCGACGGGCACAAATGCCCCCTATCGTATCTTGACGAATAGTAGTCATCGTCGGTGGCGCGCGGTCCCGGCACCTCCATGTCCTCGGAGAATGTGATATCATCACGCCTGAAATCCCCATTGGTATGCGATGCTGTCAGATGCCATGCCACCCAGTTGGGCACGCGTCTCTTGGCATTATAAGACACCCTGTAGCCCTCTCTTGAAAGCAACAGTTCATCATCCACATTTTCCATTGGGGCAGGCACCTCCATCTTTCGCGGCCAGGATGCCGTTTTTTGGGCCTTGTCATCTTTTCCTTTTGAGTCAGAAGAAGAGTTGGTGGCAGCGTCAGCATCATTGTTTGTTGACAACTGCCTTCTGGCTGCCTGCTCAGCAGCCTTGTTATCAAAGAAATTAGGGATATCGTTCTCTTCCACCCCCTTTTTCTCCTTACAGCCCACCACCACCATCGTGGAAAAGGCCAGCAACCACATCCATTTCTTCATCGTCAAGACATGTATTTAGTGTTTTTCAACAGACCAAACCGTCAGCTCTCACCATTCGCTGCTTTCACATTCGCCTGAGACTCTACGCGCAAAGCCTTTGCGGGGTCGAGATGGCGTTTCCTCATGATGTTCTGCTTCTTCATGGCATGAATCTCAAAAGGCATGTCATCCGCCTCTTCCGCCTTGATGACCACCTTCATCCCCAGGTGTGCGTAGTGCTCCCTGAAGTCCACAATGTCGTCGTCGAGCAAGCGTATGCACCCCTCGCTGCCCCTTCCTGGCACACTACTCTCATTATTGGTGCTGCCATGTATGCCGATGCCTTTGTGCCCATGAGTGTCAAGTCGATGGAAATAGTGCCCATAAGCCTTTATCGGTCCGCGCCCATCGCCGAAGTCATGTTCCCATGTGGAGGCATCCTTTATCTCATTGATGACAAACGGGTTTGCCATGGTGCAATGAGGAGTGCGCATGTCACCCTCCTTCACCTTGTCGCCCTTATTGCTGGCAAAGCAGCAGTCATATCGAGCCACCATGACGGTGTCGTTGCCTTGAGGCTCGTATACATACAAGTAATAATCCTTCTTCGACATCACGACAAAGCAGCTGTCGCGCTCCTTCACCTTTTCAGGGAAGGAGAGCCTGCTATCGCCCACCAGGCGTATTACCCGTTGTCCATTTTCATCCACCAGTTTCTCTCCCGTCTCGTTGCCCGAATAAGGCAATGCCACTTCGCCGTGATCCGACACGAAGCCGTCGGCATCCACACGCACCACCGTATTCTGCCCATTCATGTCATGACGACATGAGGCCAGCGACATCATTGCCACCAACACCAATACGAGACAAACTGGATGCAAAATCTTGTTATATATCATCTTAATCATACTCTATAGCATGGTCTGCCCCCACACTGAAAAAGCAACTATTCTGCAAAAATAAAGAAAAAAACATAATAATACACGATTCAAACATATTTTCTTTGTTTTTCAGCCATTTTTTAATATTTTTGTCATTGAAATAAACATATCATAATGACAGGACGATTCTTTCCCGCCGAATGGCATGAGCAACAATGCATACAGCTGACATGGCCCCATGCCGGCACAGACTGGAAATACTGCCTTGACGAAATCACCGAGACCTTTCTTCAACTGGCAGAAGCCATTACACACTACGAAAGACTTATCGTGGTTGCCCCCGACGTAGAATTGCCACGTCAGCAACTACGCCAACGCCTCAGCGACGAGGCATTCAACCAGATAAGTTTTTGCGAATGCCCCACCGACGACACCTGGGCGCGCGACCACGGCGCGCTGACCCTCTTGGGACAGAGTGGCAACCCTGCAGACACCCTATTATTGGACTTCAAGTTCAATGGTTGGGGTGAGAAATTCCCCGCGGCACACGACAATGCCATCAACCACCATCTGTCGGAAGCTGGAATACTGACAGCCACCATGGCAGACAATAATGACTTCGTGCTTGAAGGCGGTTCGGTGGAAAGCGATGGAGAAGGCACTGTGTTCACCACCAGCATCTGCCTGCTGGCACCACACCGCAACCAACCACTCGACAAAGACGGCATAGAGGCACAGCTGAAGACCCGCCTATGCGCAAAACGCGTGGTGTGGCTAGACCATGGACAACTCATAGGCGACGACACCGACGGGCACATAGACACCATTGTGAGATGCGCGCCAAGAAACACACTAGTATATGTGTCGTGCGACAATGCCAACGACGAGCAACACGCCGACTTCGAAGCCCTAAAGCAGCAATTGCAGGAACTGCGCAACAACGAAGGACAGCCATACAGGCTGATTGCCGTGCCGATGCCCGATGCCATCTACGAAGACGGGTACCGTCTGCCAGCAACATACGCCAACTTCGTGATACTCAACGGAGCAGTCATCGTGCCCACATACGGACAACCCGAGAAGGACGCACAGGCCTTGGAAGCCATCAGAAAAGCCTTCCCTGAGAGGGAAGCCATAAGCATCGACGCACGCACAGTGATAAGGCAACATGGCTCGCTACACTGTCTCACCATGCAATATTTCTAGCCCATGCACATCATGTGACATGCCAACAACCCATCGTAGAAAACAAAAAAACAACCCAAATGAGAGAACTTAAGATAGGTCTGCTGCAACAGCACAACGTGGCCGACATCAAGGAAAACATGAAACGCCTGCATGAAGGCATCACCAACTTGGCACATCACGGAGCACAACTCATCGTGCTTCAAGAGCTTCACAACTCACTATACTTCTGCCAAGAGGAAAAAGTGGACAATTTCGACCTGGCAGAACCCATCCCCGGTCCCTCAACCGATTTCTATGGCACACTGGCACGAGAAAATGGAGTTGTAATCGTGGCTTCACTGTTCGAACGTCGCGCCCCCGGCTTGTACCACAACACCGCCGTGGTGCTGGAACGCGACGGCAGCATAGCCGGCAAGTACCGCAAGATGCACATACCCGACGACCCTGCCTACTATGAGAAATTCTACTTCACGCCAGGCGACATCGGGTTCCACCCCATCGACACCAGCGTGGGCCGCATTGGCGTACTCGTCTGCTGGGACCAATGGTATCCTGAAGCAGCACGCCTCATGGCTCTCGC
>CAMJLI010000184.1 GCA_946406585.1 uncultured Prevotellaceae bacterium
GTAGTAAAAAATGAGCAAATCGGGAAGAAATTAGCATTTTTTATATGATTTGAATTGTCTTTTGGTCGATTTGCCTACATCATGAGCTTTCAAGCGCTCGAGGTTATAGGAAATGAAACTTCCATCAAGTTTTCAAAATAGTCATCATTTTTATCCAAAACGCCATCTATTTGATCCATTATTATTAAATTTGCAAAAAATCAACAGCCAAATGAAGAAACACACTTTGACATTGTTGTTGTGCTTGATGAATGTAGCCGCTTTTGAGTTGCAAGCACAACCCCTTGCTTTCCCTGGTGCAGAAGGTTTCGGCAGACACGCCACGGGAGGGCGCAGCGGTAGCGTATACCACGTGACCAACCTGAATGACACTGGCAGCGGCTCGTTCCGTGATGCAGTGAGCAAGCCCAACCGCATCATTGTCTTTGATGTGGCAGGCGTCATCCGACTGCAGTCACGCGTGGCAGTGAGCAGCAACCTCTACATCGCCGGACAGACAGCACCGGGAGAGGGCATCACCCTCTACGGCAACGGTTTGTCGTTCAGCAATGCCAACAACACCATCTGCCGCTACCTGCGTGTAAGAATGGGCATAGTAGGCTCATCTGGAGAGGATGCACTGTCAATAGCTTCTGGTCATGACATGATATTCGACCATTGCTCAGTGTCATGGGGGCGCGACGAGACGTTCTCCATCAGCGGACAAGGGCCACAGAACATAACGATACAGAACTGCATCATCGGGCAGGGTCTGCTGAGCCACTCTGCCGGCGGACTGGTGCAAACCGACGGCGGCGTGACCATCTATCGCACATTATACATACACAACGACACCCGAAACCCGAAATTCAAGGGATGTCACCAATATGTGAACAATATCGTATATAACTGGAAAACAGCAGCTTACATCATGGGTGGCGACTCAGAAGGCTCGTCACAAGCCAATGCTGTGGGAAACCTCTTCATCACCGGTCCAACGGGCAAGAACAACGCTTTCAGTGGAGCCAATAGCAGATACAGCATCTATGAGAGCGACAACATGATAGATGGGAACCATGATGGGAAATACGACCCACGACGCATCGAACACAGTGAATTTGGAGGTGGTCCCACATTCGCAAGCACTCCTTTCAACTATCCTGTACTTCCCACCACCGCCGCAGTAAACCTTATTGACGACCTTCTTCCCACTGTGGGAGCATCCCTGCCCTATCGCGACAACCTCGACTGGCTGTTGCTCTCAGACGTGAAATCGCTTGGCGTAAGAGGAGACATCATCAGCGACGAACGAACACTCGACATAGGTTCTCCCGACAAGTGGACACTATGGTCAGGCCAACGCCTTGCCGACAACGACGGAGATGGCATGCCAGACTGGTGGGAACAAGAAAACGGCACCGATGACTGCAAAGACGATGCCATGGCAGTGCAAGGAGACGGATACACCAACATCGAACATTACATCAACAGCATTGGCAAGGCACAATCCCAATATTTCCTTAAAACGCCATTGTCGCTACATTCGGCAAAACGCGAATCGGATGCATTAACACTTGAATGGCGCGATGTAACCGACAATGAAACAGCCTATTGCATTGAACAACAAAAGGAAGGTGGATATGAAGAAATAGGACGTACGGATGCAAACCAAAACACATTCCGTGTGGACGGTCTTCAACCCATGACAAGCTATGCATTCCGCGTGCGAGCCTATGACGGCAAAGAGTATTCAGACTACTCCAACACACTGAATGCCACCACCAGCGCACAAGCCCCCGACGTGACACCGCCCAACCAATATCAAGCAGACGTGGTGTGGAGGGGGACCGAATCCGCCAAGTGGGACACACAGACAGCCAACTGGTCTGACACCAAGGGCATTGCCGCCACATATACCGACGGGCAAAAAGTGCTCTTCGACGAGACAGGATTAGAACGAACCATAAGCATCGCCAGCACCGTAGAGCCCAAGAGCATCATGGTGAAAGGCGACCTCGACTATCAGATAGACGGTGTCATAGGAGGAACAGGGCAGTTGGGCAAGTCTGGAAGCGGAACACTCAAACTTACAGGCAAAAACACTTATAGCGGCAGTACTGTGCTATGGGACGGCACACTCGAAATATCCCAGATTGGCATCACAGGACAAGCCAGCCCCATCGGCACAGCACCTACATGGGTGTGGAATGGAGGCACCATCAGATATACTGGTTCTTCAGCCACCACCAACAAAGAAGTGACATTGACAGGCAGCACGACCATTGACATTGTGAATGCCAGCACAAAACTAACACAAAACGGAGCGATAACAGGCGAAGGGGACTTCGTGAAATCAGGCAACGGCACCTTGGTCGTACCCCTTGGACTTCTCGCACATACTGGAGCCACAATGGTAAGGGGCGGCACGCTGACCGTCCAAGGCAAGGATGCCATAGGCAACAATCCCCAATTGCGGGGAACGCTCCATCTGCAAGGAGGGCGTTTTGAAACGACAGGTGGCGACAATGCTGCAGAAGGCATCATCAATTTCCCAGTCGTCGTGGAAGGAGACCAGACCAGCTACTTCCACATGGGACAGCGCAACTACATAAAGAACAGTTTCAGCGGCACCGGCAATATGATGCTCGAAGTAGAGTATGTCCGCGAATTCTACCAAGGCGACTGGCGCCAATTCTATGGAACTGTCACCGCCAAGCAAACAGGTTCACAAGGCAACCAATTCTATGTGGACAACGCCACGTATGGCGGTCTTCCCAACGCCCACCTCGACCTTCAAGGCTCGCTTGAGATGCGCAGTGGAACCAACGACAAGACATACTCAATCGGCGCCCTCTCAGGATCTTCCACCACCACTCTTGCCTGCACCTTTATAAAGAAAGACGGTGGGAAAGTGACGTGGCGCATTGGCGGCTTGGGCACCGATGCCACCTTCAATGGCAAAATCACCAACGGCATAGAGCACACAAGCCGCATCGGTGAGACCAACATTGTGAAAGAAGGCGAGGGATTCTGGCGCGTCACAGGAGCCTGCAAGTATAGAGGCAGCACGCGCATAGAGCATGGCACGTTGATAATGAATGGCACGCACAGCAAGGACAAAGACCACACCGGCACATACTTCACTCCTGGACAATACACGGTATGCGACGGCGCCACACTGGCAGGACGAGGTTCAACAGAAGCTCCCGTTGTCGTTCTAAATGGCGGCAGCATCGCCCCTGGCGATTTCGCCATAGGCACATTCACTGTGAAGAACAACGTCACAATGAACACCGACAGCCACCTTTATATGGAAGTCAACCGCCAATACAACACCTACGACAAACTCGTATGTCAAGGCAAGCTAACAGAGAACGGCACCCTGCACATAACCCTTGTAGATGGCAAATATCAAGCGGGCGACGTCTTCCAGCTCCTTTCTGCCAACAGCTATGCCGGAGCTTTTGCTGCCATCGAGCCAGAAGTGCCTGGCGAAGGTTTGGCATGGGACACATCTCTATTGCCAACAAAAGGACAGTTGCGTGTCGTTTCAGAGACATCGAGCATATTCTCCCCTGTGGGTTCCCGCAACAATCCAATAACTGTAACCACCCTGACGGGAGTGGTGGTGGACCGGCTGCCACAATGGCCTTCCGACGGGCAATTCTCTTTGCCAACAGGAATATACATTGTCAGCGACAGCCACAAAAAGATGAAAGTTGTGATACCATAGGCACAAACGACAAATCCATAGGGCAACAACATCCCACAATGCAACGCGCCAAAAAGAATAAAATGAAAGCGAAAATGCTGTTTTTACGATATTATTATTAATTTTGCATTCGAAAAAGCAAAAAAATGATGAAATTAGGTTTTGACAATGACAAATATGTAAGGATTCAGTCCGAACACATCAGGGAGCGCATAGCCCAATTTGGTGGAAAACTGTATATGGAATTAGGCGGGAAGTTGTTTGACGACCATCATGCGTCTCGCGTGCTTCCCGGTTTCAAGCCCGACAGCAAGCTGTGCATGCTTCAGCAGTTGAGAGAAACCATCGAGATAATAATCGTAATCAGTGCAGTAGACATAGAGGCCAACAAGACCCGCGCCGACCTTGGCATCACTTACGATGAAGACGTGCTCCGCCTGCGCAGTGCTTTCATGGAGCGCAACTTCATGGTTGGCTCTGTGGTCATAACCCACTACAAAGGCCAGCGTTCGGCAGACACCTTCCGCCTGCGGCTTCAGCGTATGGGCATCAAGACCTACATCCACTATCTCATTGACGGCTACCCACACAACGTGGCCCTGATAGCGTCCGACGAAGGCTTTGGAAAGAACGAATTTGTGGAGACCGAGCGGCCATTGGTGATAGTCACCGCACCAGGCCCGGGCAGCGGCAAGATGGCTGTATGCCTTAGCCAACTATATGGGGAAAACAAACGTGGCGTCCATGCAGGCTATGCGAAATTCGAGACATTCCCTGTGTGGAGCCTTCCACTGAAACATCCTGTCAACGTAGCTTACGAGGCAGCCACTGCCGACCTGAACGACGTGAACATGATAGACCCTTTCC
>CAMJLI010000185.1 GCA_946406585.1 uncultured Prevotellaceae bacterium
ACAGCCAATATGAGGTGAATGTCTATTATGACCGATTGGGTGACTATGATAATGCCATCAACAGCTTCACGCTGAAAAGAGGATATATGGTGACCATGGCAAATCATGCAGATGGAACAGGCTACAGCCATTGCTTCATTGCAAATGATGGCGACATCACCGTCACGCTTCCCAACGATATGAGAAACAGTGTAAGTTTCCTCAGGATTTTCAGATGGAAATGGCCCAGCAAAAAGGGATATGCAGGCAAGTCATTGACACCAATGGGCCTTATGAGGGTGACATGGTACTACCAATGGAATGCGGAAAACTATCAAGAGGCAAACTACGATTATGTGCCGCAAAGACACCATGAGAATGGCAAGACTTATTCTGGAAATGCCACTTACGCATGGCCCTCATGGGAGGCCCTGAATGCTCAGTATTCACCCCACGTGCTTGGTGCCAACGAACCAGACAACACCAGTGGCAATGAGATGTACATGACGGTGCCCGACCTTATAAAGCATCATGCTGAATACCTCAGGAGTGGCATGAGAATAGGCACTTTTGCGGCATGCAATCCCAACACTGCATGGGTGAAGGCTTATGTGGACTCTTGCGAGGCAAGAAACTACAGGGTGGATTTCGTGGCCACCCACTACTATATCGGTGGACAGACCCCGGCGAATTGCATCAGTTCGCTCAAGTCGCTTTATGATGCCACGGGACTGCCCGTGTGGTGCACAGAGTGGAACAATGGTGCCAACTGGACTTCGGAGACGCAGTTCTACACCGACTCCCTCAACGCATGGTATAGATGGGGTAGTGGCAAAGACCAGGAAATGAACGGCATCTGGCTGCGTGATGTGTTGAAAAGGGCTGACCTTGCTGAAAATACAGGATGGCTCGAACGACTGGCGGTATATAACAATGTGGAGCAGAAGCGTTTTGTCAACTGGGAGACAGATGACCATTGGACTACTCCTGGAGGCGTAATCTTCGGAAGCTACAACAGTGACTTCGCATATAAGAAGTCCACTGACGTGTGGATGGACTGGAGAGACCAGGGCAACCCAAGCAATTTCGCTGCAGGGTACACTGCCGATGGCAATGCCATCCGCATGGTGTGGAACGACCCCAACACCGACTGGACAAAGACGGTGTATGTGCAGCAGCGCACCAGCAGGCTGCGCTGGGAGACAATAGCCACACTGGGGGTGAGCGATGATGTGGGACGGGAAAAGGTGCTGCCGTTGGACTCATGCGTGGGCAACCAGATTTTCCGCATCGTTAGCGTGGATGCCAATGGCAACTCCCATTACAGCAATGTGGTGGACTTGACGGAAAACGATGTGCCGAATGGATACATGAAACTCACAGCCCTGCCTGCCAATCACGAGGACTATTATTACACGATATGCAGCAAGGACAATCCTTCCCTCTGCTGGACTTTGGCCAATGCCAACCCCACCGACGACTATACCGCGCTCGTGGGAACGGACAAGGCCAGTTGGATGGGGGCAAGCGGTACGGTAACAGGCAATGGCATCGCCTTGGTGGAACTGTACAACTCTTCCTCTGCCGGAACAAAGATGTCACAAGTGGTTTCTGGTTTGCCCAATGGCATCTATAGGGCCGTTCTATATGCCACCTCGCACAATGCCCGTGGGGAAAATGGCGCCACGCTCAATGGCACAAGGGATGATGTGGCTTATGTCTTTGCAACGGCTGGAGGTCAGACGAAAAAGACTTATTTCACGGCATCGGGGGTGACTCCGGGCTTCTTGAGCAACGAACCGCTTGAATGCGCAATAAGCGACATCAGGGTGACAAATGGGACGCTGACCCTCGGACTGGGCCTAGACCAGGCCAATGTCACCGGGTGGCACTGCATACAGATAAAGTCGCTCAAGAGGACTGGCGACATCAGTGGCGTGCAGACTGGCGAGTCGGCTTTCAAGGCTGTGCATTATGCCAACATGGAGGAGTCCGGGACGCAGCTCGGACAGGTGTGGCAGATAGAAACCAACAACGCCGGCAATGGCTATGCCTTGAGGTCGCCGCAATGTCATGACGATGTGTTGTGCAGCGCGACAAGTGCGCTGTTCCAGA
Source organism: uncultured Prevotellaceae bacterium (assembly GCA_946406585.1). Next base: position 2,095 of record CAMJLI010000185.1, read on the forward strand.
CGGATGGCAGGACTCACCTCGGTACCGCTACCAGTTGCTACATGCCTGTATATGATGCAACCAACGACTGTTGGAGATTGAAAAATGTTGCTCATGGCACATACTGCGGCGTTGGGGGCGCTCCTGTAACTGATGGCGAGGTGAAAGGCAACATTTCTCAGGAAAATGCTGACAAGTTGGTGATTTATGCCATAAGCAAATTGGACTTCAACCAAAAATATATTGTGGATTTGGGACACCATGACGCCAACCACACTTTCAATAATCCCAACTTGTCGTGGGGCACAGTGTCTGGAACACCACAGGGTAGCGGAAGGGTGGAATACCCTGCCTGCTGGACATTCCAAAAGACTTTTGACGGGTGGAATGATGCTTTCACAGGAACAGATGTCTTGAGCGACGGCCATGCGGGCACATTCTTCAATGTGTGGGCTGGCAGCCTGACTTATGCAGAGTTGTCGCAAGAGGTGAAAGGCCTGCCCAATGGGGTATACAGGCTGACTGCTGATTTTGCCACCACTAGTGGATACCAACGCACGATGACAAAGACTGCTCTCTATGCCAATGCAGGAACAGGCAATATCTCACGGTCTTACAATATCGTGGGCAGGGGCGACAACGTGTTTGATAAATATGAGTGCTATGTCCTCGTTTCCGACAATAAGATGACCTTGGGTGCAAGAACTGACGGTACATGGTTCAAGGTGGCTGATTTCCACCTGGATTATGTGTGCCAGGAGAGCGAGGCCACGGAGGATGTGTTGGGAATGCTCGACAATGGAAGGGCATTGCAATACCAGTGCTGGCTGATGGATAGGGGATGGCTCGACCTCTCTGCCTTCCCTGCTTGCCGCAACTTGCAAATAGACCAGGTGCCTGTCAATGCCATAGTGAAGATGGCCCCAGGGGCTACTGTGGATGCCGCTTATAACCCTGCAAACATCGTGAAGGACGGGCGATGCCAGAACTGGGTGGTTGCTGATGAGGAGCCTCTCGTGGTGGAAGAGGAGTTCGTGGCGGAAAAGATGACGTATGACAGGAAGGATGCCGCTGGACAATGGCGTGCCTTGTTCCTGCCTGCTGACATAAGTAGTTCTGATAATGTGAAAATCGCAAAGGTATACAAAGTGGACTCTCAAACAGCACTGTGCATCAATACAGAGGCAAACGAGCCCAACACACCAGCTGTGATAAAGTTTGATGACAAGAACCTAGTATTCAGCAACGTGAATGTGGTGCCTACAGAGGAATACAATAATCCGGAGTGGGGCTTGAATGGCTGCTATCTTGCAGGAGGAAAGGCAAATCCCCTGAGATGGATAGTTGACGGCTCTGACAATTGGGATGACTTGGCTATTCGCTTCATGGGTGATGTCAACAGGGATGGACAAATCAGTGTGTCGGATGTGATGGGCACGGTGAAAATCATCTTGGGATATGATGATGAGGAGCCTTGGGAATATGACCACGAGGCTGCTGACTTAAACTTCGACGGCAAAATCTCCGTATCCGATGTAAGCGCCATCGTCGCCTTAATCTTGTTAGGTGGTCTCTGACAACATATTCCATTTTTCCAGAATGTGGGCGCTGGCGGCATGGCACATGTTGTCACAAATGGCATATTTGTCAATCTTTTGGCAAAACGTTTGCTCATTACGGCGATAATGCCTAACTTTGCAACTCATTAGCATCAAATATCATAATTATGTCCAAACTTCAACTCACGATGGCAATGGCTGTATGCCTCATGGCGTCTGCCCTTTGCCATGCGCAAATCGTCAAGTCTAAAGATTATCGCACCCTTTCCTACAGCCGTCCGGCAACGTGCTGGCTCGAAGCTGTGCCTATCGGCAATTCCCACCTCGGGGCAATGGTTTACGGTGATGCCAAAAAGGAAACCATTCAAATAAACGAAGAGACTTTCTGGTCGGGCTCACCTCATAACAATGACAGCCAAGAGGCAAAACAGTATCTCGGACAGGTTAGGGAACTTATCTTCAACGACAAGGAGGAGGAAGCTGCAGACTTGATTAACAAGCATTTCATACCAGGACCTCATGGGATGAAATATCTCACGCTGGGGGATGTGACCATTGATTTCGACAACAAGTCGGACGTGTACAACTATCACAGAAACCTCAACCTCGACAATGCCACATCGTATGTGACTTACAAGAAAAAGGATGTCACCTTCTATCGCACTACCTTCGCATCCATGGACAAGAATGTCATCGTGGTGAGAATGACTGCCGACAAGAAAAACAGACTTTCGTTCACCGTGGGACACAATTGTGAACTCAATACGAAATACTCTCTCGACAACCATTGTCTGATAGCTACAGTGGATGGCGTGGACCATGAGGGCATAAAGGCAGGACTGAAAGCGGAATGCAGGATAATGGTGGTGAGCGATGGCATCATGGAGGATGGCTTCAAGGACGTGCATGTGC
>CAMJLI010000186.1 GCA_946406585.1 uncultured Prevotellaceae bacterium
AACGAAAGGCCGATGATAGAGGTCTACCTGCCAAAAGAAGATATTGCTAACGGATGTGCAATTGTGCTTTGTCCAGGCGGTGCGATGAGGTGGCTGTCGTGGGAGAGCGATGTGGTCAAGATGGCTTCGTTCCTGAACGAACACGGCATTGCCGCCATCGGACTGCGCTACCATCTGAATAAGTCTCAGATGTCGCAGGGTATGCAGATGCCGCCAATGGTTGACGTGACACACCCTGAAGCTTTCCCACAGGCTGATGCCAACCCGATGCATCATGCCAGCGGCGACTCTATCATCCAGCTGGCTGCACAGGATGCCAAGGCTGCCATCAGTATGGTGAGGGAACATGCCGACGAGTGGCACATCGGCAAGGACAAGATAGGCTATCTCGGCTTCTCAGCTGGTGGCGGTGTGGCCATCGCTGCTACAATGTCGGCCGACGACATGCAGCGCCCCAGCTTCCTATGCACCAACTTCGGACCCTCGCTGATGCCTGTCACCGTCCCTGATGATGCGCCTCCCCTTCTGATCATGACAAGAGCCGACCATCCCAATGTGGCAGCAGGTCTCGTCGCCCTCTTCATGGAATGGAAAAAGGCAGGAGCCAATGCCGAACTACATATTTATGGCGACGGAAAAGGCCCATACGAACTGATGCCACAGACAGGCAAAACTACCACTGAGACCTGGAGTAGCCAGCTGATTAAATGGCTGAAGGCCAAGGGGTTCATCAATTAAACAGTTGTTTCCAAATCCACAACACTGTGACGGCGCCTACAACGCAGAACACAAAGTTTGTGATATAGCCCTTACCAAGCAACTCAATATTCAGCAGATGGCTGATGAATGCTCCTGCATAGCTGCCAATGATACCCACTATGAGGTTCATGCAACACCCTTTGCCCTCACCGCTCATGATGCGGTTTGCAATGTAGCCGACAAAGATGCCGGTGAGTATAGGCCAAGCCGTGAAAGCTGCAATATGTTCTAACATGTCTCTTATTTCACGAAATATGGGTAATCAGCATCTCCAAGTTTAGGCTCAAAAGTAAATCCCTCGTAACAAAAGGCACATAGATTCTCAGGGGCGTTGATTCGATTCTCAATGATAAATCGAGTCATAGCCCCCCGGCAAGTCTTTGCCCAGACGGCCTGGATCTTCAAGTCGTTTCCCTTCCGGATATAAAACAAGGGTTGAACGATACGTACTTCCCTGCGAACGCGCTGCCAGTCAAACAGGTGCTGGTATTCCTCCGTGGCAAGATGTATCAGTATTCCGTCGTCTGCTTTCACGCTTTCAATCAACACGTCAGTCAGGCGACTCTTCCAGAAACCAAACATATTCTGGCCCTCTCCGCTTGGCAGCTCCACATTTCCCTCCATCCTATACGGAAGAATAGCGTCTAACGGCCGTAGCATCCCATAGAGGAAGGAGGTTATCCACATCTTTCCTTGAGAATAATTGAGATCATCGGTTGTCATTGTCTCTGCCTTCAGATGCTTGTATGCCTGACCATGATAGGCAAGAATGGCTGGCAGCTTGCCTGCATCATTAGAGTGCTCGGCTCTGCCGCTTGGCTCGTCCAGAAACTGCATAAACCTGAACTTATTCTGAGCGGCAATCTGCTGACTGCAGCCCAGTATCTCGGCAATCGTTTCAGTAGGATATTGAGCCATGTCCTTTGCGAATGCCTGCGCCTCATTCTCGAAACGAGGTGACGACAGGATGATGTCGGGTCGTGACTTTAGCCTGTCGTGCATTATCTTTGCGGAAGCGAGTATTATCTGCATGTCACTTCTTGATTATCATAGGTTTTGTTATAGGTTTAGCTGCTCTTCCAGAAATTCGGCTGCATCTGAGACGCACAGGGGACATTCACGCAATACATTCATTGTACCGGCACCTTTGACCTTGTCGATGTCGGTCACGACTCGGCCATTCAGGCTAGCTTCATGGTGCTCACTGTTCCGTCCTTTGAGTAGCTTGCATTGTGTCGCTCCGTTTCTCTCTTGGAACTTGGTCATAATCTGGCGCATCTGCTTCATAGACTTCACTTTGTCCTTGTTGACCAGTCCAAGGACAAGACCTGCCCCAACGAGTGCGCCACAAGTACCTTCCATGTTTCCCATGCCACCACCGAAAGCCCCGGCAATGTTCATGGCGTCATCCTCACTGATTCCTGCAATGTCTGCATAGGTGTGTAGGATGGCTTGGGCACAATTGTGACTATTGCACCTTTTCTTCTCTGCTGCTATCTGTTTTCTTGATTCCATAGTATTGTTATTTCTTGCTTTTGATACTGGGTTCACAGAATGAGAAACGACTTGCCGAACTACCATTCCAGTACCCAATGGCTGTCGGAATAGTGGCCTATAAGCTCTGCATCGCTTATTGGATCGAGCTGTCGCATCAATGGATTGCGTTTGCTGATGTCAACAGGATCCCCATTAGTGTCGTGGCTGTTAAACTCCAACAGGGTTGCCGTCATGGCACTCTCGTCCACAATGCCCCATCCGGCTGTAGGAATATTCTCCAGCGTGCAGTTCAGCAGCACGCATTCTGCATGTGGATAGTTCTTTCCTTTATTGTCTGGCAGCCGGCCCAGCTCAGCAAAGCCGCTGAGACCTATGAAATGGCAGTCGATGAAGACGTTGCCGTGGTTCTCCTCTGTGTTGCGAATCCACATGAAAGCGCCGCGGCTTGTAATGGTGCAATGGTTGAAGAACGAAGGCCCGCGTCCCAGCACGGTGTCACCGCCGCCGTCGATGCGGCAGTTATGCCAGTAGCAGCTACCGTTGGCTTGTAGCGCGTCTCCATCGCCGATGATGTGAATGTTGTCGAAGAAGTTCCGCTCACCGTTGACTAGCAGCCCCTCGGCCTGTCCTTTGCAGTCAGTCTTTACTGTCAGGTTACGGAAGACGAGGTCGCTGCAGTTGTCGGCGGCGAAGGCTGCGCGCCGTGAGGGGAAGGTACCACGCACCTCGTTCGTCTTGATATCGGTGGGATGTGGGTTGAAAACCTCGTTGTTGGGATAGTGAATGACAACTCCTTCGCGGCTCTCGCCCTCGATGGTGACAAAACGCTTGTTGCGGAAGTACACTAGCTCCTCGTAGTCGCCGTTTCTGACATATATGGTATAGCGTTCCCTTTCCGATGACAAGGAGTCGGGAATGAAGTCCATTGCTCCTTGTATGGTGGAGAAGTCACCAGTGCCGTCTGCCGCCACCGTCAACCGTCTCAACAACGAATCGGGAGCCATGTCCTTCGTGCGGAACACCCAACCCTTTTTCCCTTTTATGCCGTAGAAATCCTTTATCACCCCTTTGTCGATGGTGACATGATATTCGTGCCCATATTCCAGCATGTTGTGGTGTAGATAGATGGTCAGCTGCTTGGCGTGCGCGATGACAGGATAGAAATGGAAACCGTCGGAAAAACCTCCTATGATGTCAAGTTGATAGTTGCTCTTGTCCCATGCGTTCACACCTGACGGAGTTCCTGCCTTGGTATTGCGGTTGGTGATGTGCTGCACTTTATATCTATAAGGTATAGGAGTGTAGACGGCATCTGGATTGCTGGGCTGTGGCATTGTCGGCCCGGCGGGTATGCTCATGTCGATACGGTCAACCAGTTTCCCCGTCTTATGTTCATAGACCGAAATGAAGCCGCAGTTCCCGATGACCGCATCCTCGTCCATGGTCAATACCAGATGGGTATCGATGTTCACGTCTGTTGCGCCGTTCTCTGGCATCATTGCCACCACGCTTTTAGCGTTGCAAATGCCCGTAATGCCTATAAGCATCATCAGGACAATGTTTGTCTTCTTTATTTTCATCATTTCTAATATTATGGGTACAAATTTAACGATAAAATTCTAATTATGATTCTTTTTGCCATTTTTTTTGTGAAAACAGGCTGTATTTTGGCATATAATGCAGGAAGCATCAAGAAAAAGCCACGAGAAGACACCAATGTTTAAACGAGTTTAATAAATTGTCAGTATAGTTTATCTATGTTTAAAATCAGTGTCAAGTTGTCTTCTGACAGGGACATTTTGGCGCTATTTGTTCTATGGCACGCAACTTGCATCTTCCTAAGTGAAAGCCGATGCGAAAGGCCGCGGGCAGGCGAGCTTACCCGGGAATTAGCAGAGGCGATCAAGAACATACGTTAAACTAAAAAGTATAATTGGAGGTAAAAGTTATGTTGAACGGATTAATGAAAAGCAATGGTTGGTTCCCAACAATGTTTGATGATTTCTTTAACACTGATTTTATGCCTCGTGCCAACAGTACAGCACCCGCAGTCAATGTCAAGGAGAGTGAGAAGGCCTACACGATGGAACTTGCAGCTCCAGGCATTAAGAAAGAATATTGCCGCGTAGGCATCAACGACGAGGGCAACCTCACCATCGCCATTGAGAACAAGCAGGAACACAAGCATGAGGACAAGCATCATCACTATCTGCGCCGCGAGTTCAGCTATTCGAACTATGAGCAGAACTACT
>CAMJLI010000187.1 GCA_946406585.1 uncultured Prevotellaceae bacterium
CACGAGTTTGTGGTCGTAGGACTTCAGTTTGATTCTGATTTTTTGACTCATGATAGTTTTTTTACGATGGCACCCATTCCCCTGTTTAAGAGTCATACGCTAAGCAGGTTAGTGGCTGCCATCTGAATTAGAAAATGATTATTGGATATCACACCAAGTCGGCTCTGCCGTTAACCTCCTGCAGTACAGCCTTTGCTATTGAGCTGCTGAGAGGTGCATGGTGGTCATACTCCATTGAAGAAGTGGCACGTCCGGAAGTGATGGTGCGCAGTGCTGTGACATATCCGAAAGTTTCCGACAGGGGCACGAGTGCTTTCACTATTCTTCCACCCGAGCGGGCCTCGTCCATGCCTTGCACTTGTCCGCGGCGCTTGTTGAGGTCACCGATCACGTCGCCCATGCTTTCCTCTGGTGTCACCACCTCGAGTTTCATGATAGGCTCCATGAGCACTGGTGCGGCTTTGACGCATGCGTTCTTGTAAGCTTGCATGGCAGCGATTTCGAACGAGAGCTGGTCGGAGTCGACTGGGTGGAAGGAGCCATCGATGACGGTCACTTTCAGGGAGTCCATTGGATATCCACCGAGCACACCATTCTTCATGGCATTTTCGAAGCCCTTCTGTATTGAAGGAATGAATTCCTTTGGAATGTTTCCACCCTTGACCTCGTTGACGAACTGCAATCCGCCCTCCTTGAAGTCAGCGTCCACAGGTCCGACGTTAACGATGATGTCGGCAAACTTGCCTCTACCACCACTCTGCTTTTTGTAGACTTCGCGCAAGTTGACGGTCTTCGTGATGGCCTCTTTGTAGTTGACTTGTGGCTTGCCTTGGTTGCACTCCACCTTGAATTCCCTCTTGAGGCGGTCGATGATGATGTCAAGATGCAGCTCTCCCATTCCCGAGATGATGGTTTGTCCGCTCTGCTCGTCGGTGCGCACGGTGAAGGTTGGGTCTTCCTCTGCGAGTTTTGCCAATCCGATACCCAGTTTGTCGATGTCGGCTTGTGATTTTGGTTCCACAGCGATGCCGATCACTGGGTCGGGGAATGTCATTGACTCGAGCACGATGGGATGGTTTTCATCGCAAAGGGTGTCGCCAGTGTGGATGTCCTTGAATCCCACTCCAGCACCTATGTCTCCAGCATCAATTGACTCCATCGGAATCTCCTTGTTGGAGTTCATCTGGAAGAGGCGGCTGATGCGCTCCTTTTTCCCTGAGCGTGGGTTGTAGACGTAGGAGCCTGCGGCAACTTTTCCGGAGTACACGCGGAAGAACACGAGTCTTCCCATGTATGGGTCTGTGGCAATTTTGAATGCCAATGCAGCTGTAGGCTCGTCCTCTGAAGGCTTGCGCTCCTCCACCTCTTCTGTTTCAGGATTGGTGCCTTCGATGTTGATGGCATCAATTGGCGATGGCAGGAATGCGCAAACATAATCGAGCAAAGGTTGCACGCCCTTGTTTTTGTATGACGAACCGCACACCATTGGTGTGATTTCCATTGCCACAGTGCCTTTGCGCAGAGCAGCGATGATTTCCTCCTCAGATATTTCTTGTCCGTCGAGATACTTCTCCATGAGGGCATCGTCGTAGTTGGATGCGCACTCGAGCATTTTGTCGCGCCACTCCTCAGCCTCGTCCACGAGGTCTGCAGGAACATCTTCGATGTCGTATTCGGCGCCCATGCTCTCGTCGTTCCAAATAATGGCCTTCATCTTGATGAGGTCTACGACTCCTTTGAAATGCTCTTCAGCCCCAATGGGGATTTGCACAGGGCAAGGATTGGCACCAAGTATGTCTCTCATCTGTTGTACAGTCTCGAAGAAGTCGGCACCAGAGCGGTCCATCTTGTTCACATATCCGATACGTGGGACATTGTATTTGTCAGCTTGGCGCCAAACAGTTTCCGACTGAGGCTGTACTCCATCAGCAGCAGAGTAAGTTGCGACAGCTCCATCGAGGACTCTCAACGAGCGTTCCACCTCAGCGGTGAAGTCAACGTGTCCCGGAGTGTCGATGAGGTTGATTTTGTATTTCTTTCCATTCCAGTCCCACGAACATGTTGTGGCAGCAGAAGTGATGGTTATACCCCTCTCCTGCTCTTGCGCCATCCAGTCCATGGTGGCAGCACCGTCGTGCACCTCTCCAATCTTGTGGGTTTTTCCCGTATAGTAGAGGATGCGCTCGGATGTTGTTGTCTTACCAGCATCAATGTGAGCCATGATGCCGATGTTCCGAGTGAGATGAAGATCTTGCTTTGCCATTTTCTCTTTTTACCTTAATTGCTACCTATTGTTGTTAAAACCTGAAATGTGCGAAAGCACGGTTGGCCTCAGCCATGCGGTGCATGTCTTCCTTACGCTTGAAAGCACCACCTTGATTGTTGAATGCGTCCATTATTTCAGCAGCCAGCTTCTCAGCCATGCTCTTTCCTCCGCGTTTGCGTGCAAAGTTGATCATATTCTTCATCGACACACTTTCCTTCCTGTCAGGACGGATTTCTGTTGGCACCTGGAAAGTAGCTCCACCTATACGGCGGCTCTTCACCTCCACTTGTGGTGTGATGTTGTCGAGAGCAGTTTTCCAAATCTCGAGAGGTGATTTCTCTTCCTTCGACATTTTGTTCTTAACTATGTCAAGGGCATTGTAGAAGATCTCGTAAGAGATGGACTTTTTGCCATCATACATCAGATGATTCACGAATTTGGAGACCTTCTGGTCATTGAAGACTGGATCTGGCAGTACCAGACGCTTTTTTGGTTTTGCTTTTCTCATTTTAATTTGAAATAAATTCTGCTTGGGGCTGTATATCTTGTTCTTCAACGCTCACACGAGAGCATTTACTCAACCTATCTAACAAATCTCCAGCAAAACGTTTAAATAAATAATGTAGTCCTAAGAAATAGGCCTTCTCCGGCTGTTACTTCTTCTGCTTAGGACGCTTAGCTCCATATTTCGAGCGACGCTGTGTACGATTTGCGACGCCGGCAGTGTCGAGCGTGCCACGTACAATATGATAGCGCACGCCAGGAAGGTCTTTCACACGACCGCCTCTTACGAGCACGATGCTGTGCTCCTGCAGGTTGTGACCCTCACCTGGTATGTATGAGTTCACTTCCTTTTGGTTGGTCAGTCTTACACGGGCAACTTTTCTCATTGCCGAATTAGGCTTTTTAGGAGTTGTTGTATAGACACGAACACAAACTCCACGACGCTGAGGACATGAATCCAAAGCGGGTGATTTGCTCTTGTCAACAAGTTCCTTTCTGCCTTTTCTTACTAATTGCGAAATTGTAGGCATTGTTTGAATTTTTAATTATTATATTGTTGTATTGTTGTTTACACATTAGACCATGGCATGACATGGCACACCATTTGGGCTGCAAAGGTACTAACTTAGCCTCAATTATCCTAATTTTATAAACTCCAAATCCTCAAACACTAGACATTTTTGCATTATTTAACTAAATATTGCATAGTTTAATCATCTTATTTCACATTAAAATGGATTTTTTCCGTCCGATCTTGTCGTTAGCCAATTCAAAAGGGCATGAAATTTGTGCTCCAAGGCATCCCATCGACATACTTCCTCACAGCAGTGAAAGTGCAGATGACCATGTGGTGGGAGGAAGCGGTGGCGGAGCCACCGCCTACGGAAAAAGCAAGAAAGCCCGTGGACTGGTTTGAATATGAAACCACGCATGGGTAACAAAAGTGAGAATAAGGGCATGAAAAACAGATATGTAAACCTATAATGACACACCTTATTTAAAATATAGTTATAAAATAAAAAAAATACATGAATTATAGAAAAATTTATCTACCTTTGCAAACTTGAACTAAAAACCAAGCAGATATGAAAGCAGTACAAATCAATGCGGCCTTGCACCGTGAACTAAGTTACATCGTGACTGATGAAGTTCTGATGGAACAAGCCTTGAAAGCTCTTCGACAGATACGAAGAGAAAGGAGAATCTCGCTTGCCTTGCAAAGACTTGCCGAAATAGAAAAGGAAGATGCAGAACATGAAACGGGAGAAAAGGAAAGCCACCACACCATGACGTAAATCACAAAAAAGAGAAAACAAAAACATATTAATCAAATAACAAGAACAAGAAATGAACAAAAATCAAACTTACAGCATTTTGAAGAAAGGTATGCTATTGCTATGGATGGCAACAATGACACTTTCCATCAATGCAGTACCAGCCAAACCTGGACTGGTCCGCACCCTGACATTAAGCGATGGAACAACCGTCCAGGCACGCCTAGTAGGCGACGAACATGGTCATTATTGGCTTTCTGCCGACGGCAAGGCCTTCAGGTCAGAAGGGAACACAGACATTTTCCGTCCAGTAGACATACAATCTGTGAAAGAAGTGGCTGACATGCGCCGCAAATCAGCCAACACGCGCCGTGGCATGCGCCTCGCCCCCAAGAAGGTAGGCAATGTAGGCAACTATACTGGCAAGAAGAAAGGCATCATCATCCTTGTCAATTTCTCC
>CAMJLI010000188.1 GCA_946406585.1 uncultured Prevotellaceae bacterium
AGTGACGGATGGCAATATATCCTTTCTGCCCTGCATACTCGCTCAGGTCGGCAGTGTATTCAGTGTAGATGCCAGTAGCCGTAGTTTCCGGTACCAAAACTGTGGTGAAGTCAGCAACTTCCGTACCTGTGGTAGAGAGATAGATAGCGAAATTCTCTTCAGCCCATGATGGGTCTTGCCCACGGAGCCATACGCTCAATGTGCCTTGAAGGTCGAGCTGCGGTGAAATCAGCCAGTTGTCTGGAGTGAGGGGCTCAGTAATATAGCTTGAAGAACTTACACACGCATTATCAAAGACTGTTGGGTTACCAAGATTATCAAGCCCAGTTTGTCCATTAGCGGAAGGATTATAAGAGATCCAGTTATATCCATCTCCATCATTGTCGATGATAGTCCATGTATCAGGAATACCCGTTTCGAAGCCCTCGAAGAAGAACTGTTCTATACCTCCCGGCTTTCTGTAGCGTACATTGTAGCTTTCACTATTACCCTTCCAAGTGACAGTGGCGGTGGTAGCACTTGGCTCTACAGCCACATCGAATGGCACGGGACAAGCTTCCAATGTGGTGAAACTGCCAGAAACCCACTTGCTGTCAGCTTCTTCACATACGCCCTGAATCTGGAATTCGTATTTAGTCTCAGGAGAGAGACCTGTGATTTCTACGGATTCGTCGTTGGTGTTGATAGTTGTCCATTCTGGCGAAACACCTGGGAGGTTGATTGAGATGTCATCTACAAAGAGTATATCCTTATCATAATCCTGATGACGCAAGGCGATGTATCCCGTCTGTCCCTTTAAGCTGCTCAAGTCAACAGTCACCTGTGTCCATGCATTAGTAGCATTTCCAGTCTCAGCAAATTTCACGAATGAGGAAATTTGATTGTCTGTAGTGGAAACATAAACATCATAGTGCTCATGGAAGTTTCCATCATCATATACCCAGAACGACAACGTTCCATCGAGCGTGGTCTGTGGTGAGATGAGCCAGTTATCGACATTTTTAGCACCTACACCCCAAACATAACTTCTTGTCACTAATACATATTCTCCACTATGAGCGGATAACGTCACATCTCCTATAAAAAAGTTGCTTGCCTTGACTACATGCCAGTCGGTGTCGGATGTACCTTCACCATTGCGTATGGCAGTCCATCCGCAGAGATTGCCTTCCTCAAAGTCGAAGCTGAAAGATGGAACCTCTCTATACTGCACGTTGTAGTAGTCGCTATAACCTGTCCATGCGATGGTAGCAGAAGTTGAATTCGGCTCAACAACAACATCTTCAGGCGCAAAACAAGCAACTGTTGTGGTGAATTGGAGAACCTCAGTCCTCTTTTGCTCGTCACATGTTGGAGCTATCATAACCAAATAGGTGGTTTCTGGCTCCAATCCTGTGAGGGTGAATGGGTTTTCATTTGCCACAACTTCAGTTGCCTCTTTATCATCTTTAGCCATATAGAACACTTTCCAAGAATTGGATGTGCCTCTCTCTGTCCAGCTAAGTGTAGCGGTATGGGCAGTGATATCTGAGACGGCAAAGTCAGCAGGCTTCAGACAGTCGGTATCCACGTTAAGCTCATATTCAAATGTGACCTTTGGCGAGAAACCCATATTGGCATTATTGTTAATGGCTTCCAGGCTTGCGTAAGAAAAGCCCAATATGGAACCTCCTTCAGCAGCAACACCATTCCAAACCACGGATGAATAATTTCCGGGGGTTACCTGGCTGAAATCCACCAATAGGTTGCCGCCACCATACTGGTATGGAGTGTCAAATTCCACCACCATTACACCATTGTTGACAGAAAGGGAGCCATTGAAGACCTCTGTCAAGCCATCCTCTTTGAAAGCATAGGATTCATCTGATGCAAATGACTCTACTGCCGGCTCTGAAAGAGAGATCTTGAATTCGGCGTTTCCCCAGTCAACAGCAGATTTAGTGGAGTAGAATGTCATCTTGGTGATGTAGCAGTTGCTTGCATCTACCAAATCCTTTGCAGGGATGATAAACTGACTTCTTGTATAAGCGTCAGCATAATAGCCATAAACAGGAACGTAACTACTTGTTGCCTCCCCATCATTGACTGTAATCTCGTCAGCTCTCGCACCCACCGCTATCAGCAACAGGGAGAGCAACAGAAAAGATAGTCGTAATTTTTTCATTAGCTTTGCTTTTAAGAATGAATAACAAATAAGTGTTTTACTGAATATTTATAATGATTAGCAGCAAAAATGTGATAGATTTGTAATAATTTGCAAAAATAAGGAAAAAAAATCAAAATGTCAAAAATCAAGCAAAAAAACTATTCCAATTTTTTTAAGATGGCTATTTCACCCTATCACCACCTTTCGGGCAGCACTATGTTTTCCACGCCATGTGCCTCCTTGAACAATGGCGATATCTCAGAATCCGTAAAGCCAGCAATGCCACAACCTATTCGAGTAACCAAGAAAGTCAGATTGTCGTGCTCCTTGGCAAACTTTATGAACTCATCCACGTAAGGACGGATGGTTTCGACACCGCCCTGCATGGTGGGGATGGCATAGCTCTGCCCCTGCAGCCCCACTCCCTGCCCCATGACGGCGCCAAACTTGCGGTAGGCGACGTAAGCCGCTCCACCGCCATGCATACCCTTCAAATTGCTGCCAAAAACGAAGATTTCGTTTGGCTGGAGTTGCGTGATGAACTCCGGTGTTGTTCTTTTCTTCTTTTCCATAACTTTCCTTTCGAAAAAGTCAAACAACCTCTTACGAGGTGCTGCTTGTGTCGATGGCATGACAGATTCTTGTCCTCTTGGTGCATTATCATAATAATAAGATGTAGAATCTTCCATAACCACTGGCATGTCCAAGTCCATGTCGAAGTTCTTTTTGAAATAGGGCGCAATGAAACGCTTCATCAGCTGCTTGTATTTCTGCGAGATGGCAGAGGGCGTAACGCCCATCTGAGCTGATATTTCATTGGCCTTGAATCCTTGTAGAAGCAACATGTCAACAATCAACCGTTCATTTCTGGTCAGCGGGGCATGGTCGCAAATATCCTCAACCACACGATTGAATTGCAACCGAAGGTCGCTTGTCACGTCAAATGACTGCAAATAGTCTTCAAATGTGATGGTGCCATACTCCTTGCGGTACCATTTCAAGGCATCGAGCACCACATATCGAAACCCGTTGATGAGCCATGTTTTCAGACTTACGTTCTCCGAATGGTCTTCAAGAGGCTTCCAGTCATGCTCCATGAGATAAATGGCATATTGGTGTGCCAGCGACATGAAGTCGAGGTTTTCCTTTTCTCTCAGCTGATACCGCTTGTCGAATATATTGTATCCTATCAAGCAATATCCGTAAAAGAACTGGCGGATTATGTCGCTGTCACCATTGCGAAACCCGGAAATGATTACTTCGTCTGGCAATAATTGATTATACATTTTCAAATATTTTCCACAAAATTACAAAAAAATCGACTGCGCACTTAATTTTTCTTCGATTTTTTCTTCAAAGAGTAAAAGACGTCATAAAAAAGATTATTCACAAATAAAAAACTTACAATTATGGAAAAGAACAACGATGAAAGAACAAAGCGTGTTTTCAATTTGATTATTGTAGATGAGAGCGGCTCCATGTCCATCATCCACAGGCAGGCATTCAGTGGCATGAACGAAACCCTTCAGACCATCCGCATGATGCAGGAGAAATACCCTGACCAAGAGCAACGTGTCACCCTTGTCACTTTCGACACAGGCCATACCACATGGCATTTCGACAACACGTTAGCCTCAAAAACCAAAGACCTCGCATGGAAAGACTACAACCCTTATGGCGGCACGCCCCTGTATGATGCCATAGGAAATGCCGTCTCGAAAACGAATGCCCAAGTATCTGAAGGCGACAACGTACTTGTCACCATCATCACCGATGGCGAGGAGAACAGCAGCCGTGAGTGGACCCTGACCATGATTCGCACGATGATAGAGAAGCTGAAGAAGCAAAACTGGACCTTCACCCTCATCGGCACCGACAACCTTGACGTGGAGACCATGGCACACAACTTTGCCATCGACGAGCACTTGTCTTTCCATCAAGACATAGAAGAAACAGAAAGGATGTTTGCCCAAGAACGCCAAAGCCGCCAAAACTACTATTTCTGCTTATCCGCTAACAAGCCTATGCGCAAAGGCTCTTTCTTCAAAAACGAAGAGGAATAAAGCATTCCTGCTAAGCATTCAGATTCATTTATCATTATACTCCGTGCAAATCACACTTTTGCACGGAGTTTTTTTTCTGCGAGGTGTGAGATTTTAATAGCGTTTTAGATACAAAATGAAATTAGCTAATTGGCCACTTTGCTCTTAAGTAGTGATGAAAAATAGCAATTTTCGTCTTCAGTTAGTATCATGAAATAAAGAACACCTAAATCTCATCGTTACCTTCTCTGATGCTCTCTAAGTCAAAATAAAGCAATCTTGTTTCCGCATTTTCATCACCTTTTGAAAGGG
>CAMJLI010000189.1 GCA_946406585.1 uncultured Prevotellaceae bacterium
AAGCGGCAAAGGCTATACCTCCCAATTCCTGAAAAAGGAACTGGAGGAAAGCAAAGATTGGGATAAAGCAACTATCTAAAACCGACACCTACAACGACTAAACCAACTTTGCACCATACATCGGATGGCAACTCGCGATAGGTAAGCATCCCATAAGATTGAACGGACATCCCATCAAGATTTTCGAAAGTTCCGACATTCAAAACCTTACATATTTCAAAACAGCCATAAAGGAAGCAAGACAAAGGTATGGTACATACAGAAAAGAGAAAGTTAAAGATAACGACTATCTCATCAAAATTCCGAATGCCTCATAATGAAAATATTATAACTTTTCCATCTCATCAATAGACAATCCTGTATATTTGGCAATCTGTTCAAAAGACATGCCATCTGCTTTCATGCGTTGTGCCGTGATTGTTTTCTCTTGTTTCAAATTCGCTTCGGCCATTGCCGCCTTTTCTTCGGCCATTGCCGCCTTTTCTTCGGCCAATGATGCCTTTTCTTCGGCCATTACAGCCTTTGCCTCGGCCATTGCAGCCTTTGCCTCGGCCCGATCCACCTTCTGTTCGTAATCGTAGATTTCCGACCTACGTGTCATAATAGCATCCCAAAATTTGTCGTATGTGCGCATCTCTTTGTCGGTGAACGCCGCGCGCTCCACTATTTCAAGAGCCTCTCTAACCTCTGGATTTTCCATCAATTCAGCAGGTACTTCTTTCGTGTTCTCATTTATCTCCGTAAGGAAACGGAGCCACAACACTTGCATTCTCTTTTCTGAGTATGACTGGGGCTTGAACTTTGGCAACTCTACAAAAATAAGGTGAAGACCGTCAATCACCATGTTCGTGTATTTGTCATGTACAAGATGGTAATAATGATAGTAATCTTCCACATCCTTCTGGAATGAGGCATTGACAAAATTGAGAGCATATACAGGCTGAAGGTTTGCGTATGCCATAGCCTTCGATGTTTGTGCAACATACGCCTTGGAAGCATTGAGCAACACACGTTTCTTGAAGGATTCTGTCCATGACATCTGCATCTCCACAATGAACTCACGCTGCTTGTTGTCCTTGCAACAGACATCCACAATGCTGTATTTCTCTGCCTCAGTCCTATCTGGTATCTTCTCTGCCGGCCAGTATTCTATACTCTCAACATACTCATTGTTGTCAAAAGGCAGCATGGCATTGAGCAGGCTGATAACGAGGTTCTTATGTTCGCCAAACACCTTTTTAAAAGTCAGGTCGGCTCTTGGGTCCAAATACTTAGACATGATAATTCACAATTATTGATGACGACTGCTTTTATCCACAAGTCTTTGGCCACAAAGATAAAACATTTCGAATGAAATACAAAGCAAAAATTGAAGTTATTGGTAATCAATTAATGAATTTTCCCTTCGTCACATGTTTTGTAACAAACACAAATTAACCAAATTACCTGAGTTCGGGATAAGAACTCAGGTAATTTCCTTGCACCGGTGGGGTCATTCTTCGTAAAGGATGATCTTGACGATGCCCATGACATCTGAGACGGCGATCAAGCCATCACCGTTGATGTCGGCATTATCAAAGAAGAATCCATCCACACCGCCTTGCAGCACATAATTGACGGTGGCCATAACGTCGGCAATCGAGATTTCCCCGTCACCATTGGCATCGCCTTTGAGTTTGCTCGATTCAAACAACTCGCAGCCCCAATAGGGTGTGAGGTCGGAGAACTCCTCCGTGTCGTCGTTACGAATGAGCCATGCGCCAAGCACTCTTACTTGGTCATCGCCTTCCTTCATGTACTGCAAGGTGACGCGATTGACTTCTTTTTCAAACAATTCGGTGTTGAACAAGATTGTGGTCTTGGCTCCTTCCAAAGGCAGATAGTCATCCTTCTGTTCCTCGTCGCCATAGACCTTGATGTGGAAGGTGTCATCCTTCGGTGTCTCAGCCAACTCCAGGCGGATGCCCTTGTAGTTCTTCAACTTCAATGGTATGTCGTCATGATAGATGTTGAGTTCCGCCCATTGTCCATGGAAAGCGGCTGTTTGCTCTATCTGTTTCCTTGAAATGTCAGACTTGAAACTGCAGCCGTGGTATACGCCGAAACCACTTTGCGGGAGAGCTTCCTCTGTGTCGTCATTCTTGATCAAATAGACATTGCGCACCTTTGCCTTGTTGTTCCCGTCTTTGCTGTTTTGCAGGGTTATCAAGGTGACGGACGCCCCCAATGCAGACTTGTTGAACATGAAGGTCTGTGTTGCTGTCGAAATCCCGCAATACTGCTCCTTGCCGTCTGCCTCGCCATACACTTTCACCGTCAAGCCTTCAGCATTCTCCAACTCCACCCGTATGCCCTTGTATTCGTTCATGCTCAGGAGTTTGTTGCAGAGAACCAATTCTGCCCATCGGTAGTTGAAAGCCACGTCAACACCCTTGTACTCATAGTCATCAGCGGTCACCAAGCGAGGCTCATAGTCGTCGCCATAGTAAGCCTTCATGATGGCCACGATCTCTTCGGGCTTTTCTATTGCCGGCAGACTGCGCATGTTGCCACCACACACACTGCCCCACAGGAAGGTGGCAATCCCATTCGCCTTGGTTTGCTTCAAGAAATAACCATGGTGGCTTTGGTATTGGTTGTCTCCCTCGTTGTATGCCCCCCATTCACCCACGATGGTAGGTATTCCCCTTGCCGTGAAATGATTGTTGATGTTTCTTATGATGCCGTCAACGTCGCTGTTGTTGCCCATCCAGTAGCAGTGAACGCCAAAAATGATATGGTTGCTGGTGACGTCGTTAGGTATCTCCATCTTCGACAGTGGCTCCGTGCCCCAGTCCGTTGGCGCCATGCAGGCACTATAGATGTTTACAAGGAGGTTCCTTTCCAAGTTGTTGCCCCCCGTGGAGCGCACGGCATCGACAAAACTTTGGGAATAGGCGTTGATGGCCTTGAAGGCTCCCAACCGGTATTCCTCGCCGTACTCATCAGTAGGGAACGTGAAATTCCCGCTCTTGTCAGTCAACTCATTGAAACCTTCAAAAATGAGGTGCTGGTCGTAGTCCTTGAATTCTTCTGCAATCTGTCGCCAAAGGTATTCAAACCGCTCATGGTTCTCTTGGTAGTTGGCTTCTTCTGCCTTGATCCAACCGCCATCGGTCGAACCGTCATGATGTACGTTCAGGAGACAATACATGCCCTGGTCGATGACATAGTCCACCACCTCATGCACACGATTCATCCACACTGGGTCAACCTTCCCGCTGGCATCCATGTGAGGGAACCAAGTGACGGGAACGCGGACGGCATTGAAGCCGGCCTTCCTCACCAGTTTCATCAGTTCCGGCTTGGTGATGGCGTTTCCCCAACAGGTCTCCCAACCTTCTGTGGTGGTGATTCCCCAGTTGGCGCCCCCTGAGTGCGAATCGAGTGTGTTCCACAAGTTCCACCCTATTTTCATGTTCTTCACTGCGCTCTTCGCAGTCTCGAAATCTCCTTCAGCCTGTTCATTCACCTTCTTCACCAAATAGATGGCAGTGACAACAATGGTGGAGGGGGCGGATGCCTGAAGTGCCACCTGTTTGACAGCGGTCACATCTACTCCCTCAAAATTGCATTCGAGCCGGGTGATGCCCTCATTGCCCCAAAACCTGATGTCGTCGCTGGTGGTTTGGACATAACCCTGAGTGTTTACGGTGGTGGGCTCAGCAAACTCAAATACTAGCTTCTCGTATTCCGACCAGTCGGCTGGTTCCTCACCTGCCATCCAAGCGGCAAGACCTCCCCAAGAAACGGAAGTGAAGGTTATGCTGCCATCAGCATTCCTGACAAGACTCTCGTCTTCGTTCCAAGTGTAGGTGAACCTTTCGATGATGCTCACCCTCTCCCCTTCGGCAGCCACGGCGGTTTGTATTCCCATTGCCACAAAGGCAAAAACAATTAGTGTAAGAAACTTCTTCATGTTAAAAGCTTTTGAGATTCAAGATACGAATTTAGAACAGTAAAAGATTAGCTTTGGATTTTCCACTCGAATGTCCCTAGACAAATTTGGTGTAAACTTGCATAAACATTCTTCATTACTCATACACCCCATTCGTCATGGTCAAGATGCAAATGTACATAAAAAAGGAAAAACTGCAAAATTTCATTGAGAAAAACATCTGTATGTTAATGAATTCCATCAATGCCACAGTTTTTGCAAGACTAAAAGATCGCTGCTATCATAACCATATGCAAATCAAGAGAAATGTCAGAAAGATGCTCTGCGGCGCATGCCTCTTGTGAAAAACCAAGCCACTATTGACAACGCCATGATGATGACATACACCAGCAATAGTTGGACACGGTTGATGGTGATGCCCTCGATGCTTGCTTCCGGAAGAGAAGACACCCACCTCACCATAGTTGTCTGCAACCCTACGACGATGCTCAGGACCTTTGCCATCCATGAGAGCAGCGACGGCCATAGTGAAGCCATCATCATGG
>CAMJLI010000190.1 GCA_946406585.1 uncultured Prevotellaceae bacterium
TCGAGCAGGGCGCCACCACCGGTGGAGATGTAGCTCACTTGGTCGGCCATGCCGAACTTGTTGATGCAAGCCACGGAGTCGCCACCACCAATCAGCGAGAAGGCACCGTTGGCTGTAGCCTCGGCAATGGCATCAGCAATAGCCTTGGAACCGCCGATGAAGTTGTCGAACTCGAACACACCGGCAGGACCGTTCCAAAGGATGGTCTTGGCTGGCTTGATGGCCTCTGCAAATGCCTTGCGGGTCTCTGGACCGGCATCCAGACCTTCCCAACCCTCTGGGATGGCATTGGCGGGGCATACTTGTGTGTTGGCGTTGTTGTCGAAAGCGTCAGCTGCAATGCAGTCTGTTCCAAGAACCAGGTTCACACCGTTCTCCTTGGCCTTCTTGATAACGTCCAAAGCCACGTCAAGCTTGTCGTTCTCGCAGATGGAGTTGCCAATCTCGCCACCAAGAGCCTTGGCGAATGTATATGTCATGCCACCGCAAAGGATGAGGTTGTCAACCTTGCCTAACAGGTTCTCAATGATGCCAATCTTGGTGGAAACCTTCGAACCACCCATGATGGCTGTGAATGGGCGCTTGATGTTGCCAAGCACGTTGTCTACTGCTGTAACCTCTTTTTCCATCAGGTAGCCCAGCATCTTGTGGTCCTTGTCGAAGAACTCGTCGATGACGGCTGTGGAGGCATGCTTGCGGTGTGCGGTGCCGAAGGCATCCATCACGTAGCAATCGGCATAGCTTGCCAGGGTCTTGGCAAACTCCTTCTGGCTGGCTTTCATTGCCTTCTTGGCATCGTCGTAGGCTGGGTCGGTCTTCTCGATTCCTACTGGCTTGCCTTCTTCCTCGGGATAGAAACGGAGGTTCTCAAGCAGCAGCACCTCTCCTGGTTTCAGTGCATCGGCTGCTTCTTTTGCCTTTGCGCAGTCAGGGGCGAATTGCACTGGTGTGCCAAGGGCTGCGGACACAGCGTCAACAATCTGGCTGAGTGAGAATTTGGGGTTCACTTTGCCTTTGGGCTTGCCCATGTGCGACATGATGATGAGAGCGCCGCCGTCGGCGAGGATTTTCTTCAATGTGGGGAGAGCACCACGGATGCGGGTGTCGTCGGTGATTTTTCCGTTCTCGTCAAGGGGTACGTTGAAGTCCACACGTACAATTGCCTTCTTGCCGGCAAAGTTGAATTGGTCAATCTTCATAATTTTACGTTTACTTTATTGGGTATGTTTCTTTTATTCCTTTGCAAAATTAATCATTTTTGTGAAAAATGCAGACTTGGCTTTGCTTTTTTTGATATTTTTTTATGCCGAATTGCCATAATGCCATCTCTACTTGGCAATTCTGCACCATTGGTATTTGATTTTCACGCATTTGCGTGCCGACAGTTCCATGGGGTTGGTGCCTGGCGCTCCTTCTGGCACAGACATCATCCTGCGGGAATAGAAGTCTTCCCAATAGGGCAATATCATTCCTGTCTGGTCGTGAAATGACATGGGTATGGTGCCGAACAGCTTTTGTCCGTTTTTTCCTACGAAGGATTTCTCCACCAGTTCACTGCAATACAATGTCTGGTCGCCATTCGAAAACACAAAGTCGTAAGGCTTTCCGATGTGCTTTTGGGCATTTTCGATGCTTTTGCCCACATCGGCACCCCTGACTCGCCCAGCAAATATCTGTTTGCCTCTTTTTGCAAATTCTTCAAAAGGTGTTTCCACCACTCCTTCATATATGGCCTCTATCACCATCGGCTTGCCCTTTTCAATGTGGAAAATGCCTACATGGTCGAAAGGCTTGTCTTTGCCGTGTGCTGTGGAGCGTGTGATGGCATTTTCTGACAGTGGCACTTGAAACAAAAGGTCGCCGTCGCGTAGTTGGCTTGTATGGCAGATGATGCGTTGGCCAAAAGCGACGGATGTCGTGGCTATGGCCATCAGCATGAATGTTGTCCTGCTAATCCTCATTTCACCACCTTCTTTCCATCGATGACATAAAGTCCGGCGGGCAGGCGGTCGAAGTTGTTGCCCATGGGGGTGCCGTCTATCTTGTAGATTGTGGAGGAGGCTTGTCTCTCCTTTGTGTGTATCTCGATATTTGCTGGGTCTCCTGCTGGCATGTAGATCACCTCGCCCAAGGATTCGTTGTCGTGATGGTGGTAGATCACTTCTTCTATGTTTGCAGCGTCCTGCACTTCCACGCTCCAGATGTTGCCTTGTGCATAAACGGTGTTTGCAGAGTTGTTGTAAAGGTCATATTTCACACCTTGGTTGCCGTTGTCCTTGAAGGTGTTGTTGCCGGGGTTGTAGTCGGCTGCATCGGTGCTCACTTCTGTCTTTCCTATGTTCACCTGCCCGCAGCCGATGACGGTGATGCCCCATAAGTTGCCCTCTATGTTGTTGCCGCAGATGTAGGCTGTTTGTTTCATATATGGGTCGTAGAGGCTGATGCCGCTGCCTCCGTTGTTGGGGTTGGTCTCATACTTGTTGTTCACGATGTTGTTGTTGGTTATCCTTGCGTCCATCACTCCCATGGTGGTGATGCCATAGCGGTTGTCTCGTATGTCGCAGTTGTCTATCACCACATTCAGTCCGGGCGTGCCGTACCAGTTGGCCAAACCTATCCCACCTACCATGTTGAGTGTGGGGTCGCCCTCTATCGTACAGTTCTTTATGATGATTTCCGACGCTGCTGTGAGGTTCAGCTGTGGCACATTGCCATTGGCTTGTGAGTTTTGCTTGAATGTGCAGTCTTCTATGGTCATGGGGCATAGGAAGTTGGCTGCACCACCAATGGCTGCTTTCTGGCAGTGGTCGAAGTGGCATCCTGTGATGTGGAAGGATGCTCCATTCCCACCCACGAAGAGCGCGCTGGAAGCCGTGCCGTTGTGGTTCGTGAATGTGCATCCGCTCACATCCATGCCTTCTGTCGTACTGCTGCGAAGACCCACGTAGTCGAACACCAGATTGGCAGCTTCCACTCTTTGTCCTTCTGTCTGCACGTGTATGCCTTGGCAACTGGTGCTCTCTCCAAGTCGGCACAATGTGGTGGTGGAGCCGGCACGCAGGTCGGCATGGCCTTTTATTATCAATTCCGCCTCATCGCCGAACGCTATGATGGCATTGTCGTCTATCTTGAAAGAGTCTTTTTCTGCGATTGTGAAGGTTCCGTTCATTATATATCGGTCGCCTTCTTTGGTCACCAATCCATCTGATATTTGTGATAATTTCTCGAAATTGTAAACGCTGCCGTCGTCTGCAGTGGTTTGAGCTGATGTGTTGAATGTGCCGCAGATGACACATAACAAACATGTAATTGTTTTTTTCATTTCTACAGAATTGTTCTTTTATTTATTGGTTTTGTCCTATGTTTTTGTTTTGGTGTTGTCTTGCCTTCAATGTTATCCGAATAGTGCCCTCAGGGCTTCTTCCACCTTCCTTACGGGATGAATCCTTATGTTGAAGCGTTTTGGGGTGATGCTGCCATAATTGTGCTTTGGTATGATGATGTCTGAGAAGCCGAGTTTTTCTGCCTCAGCCAACCTTTGTTCTATTCTGCTTACAGGGCGAACCTCGCCGCTAAGCCCCACCTCTCCAGCCATGCACCATCCCTTCTCGATGGCTGTGTCTACATTGCTCGACAGCACGGAAGCGATGACACTCAGGTCCATTGCCATGTCGGTGACACGCAAGCCGCCGGCTATGTTCACGAATACGTCCTTTTGCATTAGCTTGAAGCCCACGCGCTTCTCCAGCACCGCCAACAGCATGTTCAGACGGCGGTGGTCGAAGCCTGTGGCAGAGCGTTGTGGCGTGCCGTATGCAGCCGTCGACACCAATGCTTGTGTCTCAAGAAGAAAAGGCCTGACACCCTCGATGGCTGATGTGATGGCCACCCCCGACAGACCTTCGTGGTCTTGGTTCAGCAGCAGTTCCGAGGGGTTGCTCACTGCCCTGAGGCCGCTTTGCTGCATCTCGTAGATGCCCAATTCGCTTGTGCTGCCAAAGCGGTTCTTGATGGAGCGCAAAATGCGGTACATGTAGTGTTGGTCGCCTTCAAACTGTATTACCGTGTCCACGATGTGTTCCAGAATCTTGGGACCGGCCAGCGTGCCCTCTTTTGTGATGTGGCCTATCATGACCACAGGGATGCCGCTTGATTTGGCGAAGCGCAGCAGGGCGGCAGCACATTCACGCACTTGTGACAGGCTGCCGGGCGAACTCTCCACTTCCTCGGTGTATATTGTCTGTATGGAGTCGATGACTACAAGTTCGGGATGAATGTCCTTTATCTGTGCGAATATGTTCTCGAGAGATGTCTCACAGAGTATCATCACGTTCTCGCTGTTGCCTTTGCCTATACGGTCGGCACGCATCTTCAATTGGTGCTGGCTTTCTTCTCCACTCACATACAATATCTTGCGTTCGGGCATGTTGAGGATGGTCTGCAGTGTGA
>CAMJLI010000191.1 GCA_946406585.1 uncultured Prevotellaceae bacterium
GTTTCCTCGGTGTTTCCTTGGAATTCCACCCCTATGGTGAACATGTTGCACTTCTCCCTGCCGAGAAGCACAGATAGTCCGGCATGGTAGGTGATGGCTGTTGGCTGCGCAAGAATGTATCTGCTGCCGTCGGTGTCGATTATTACATGCGAACTCACACCCTTTGGACGTGTCAGTTCTTTCAATGCGTCTTCCACAGTTGGCAATGCCGTGTGGTGAAGGATGATGCCCAAGACTTCGTTCAGGGAGTCGCTGCGGGTGTTGGGGGTGGGGTAATACTGCTCCGTGTAATGCTTGGCCAATGGTGTCGGGGTGGAGCCATTGCATGCCATCATGGCAATGACGGTGAGCCATGCCATGGCCATGCACAGGTGTCTTCTCGTTTCAACCATTGGCTTGTATGTTCAATTCCAGTTCTACAGGACAGTGGTCGCTTCCGAATATGTCGGTATGTATCCTGGCGTCTGTCATCTGTGGTGCCAAACGGTTGGATATCAGGAAATAGTCGATACGCCATCCAGCGTTCTTCTCACGTGCGCGGAAGCGGTATGACCACCACGAATATGTCACTTGTTCGGGATATTTGCTTCGGAAGGTGTCGGTGAACCCGGATTGCAGCAGTGTGCTGAATTTCTCGCGTTCCTCATCTGTGAATCCGGCATTCCGGCGGTTGGTCTTGGGGTTCTTGAGGTCTATCTCCTCATGGGCCACGTTCAGGTCGCCGCACACCACGACAGGTTTCACGGCATCCAGCTTGTGAAGGTATGCCCTGAAGTCATCCTCCCATTTCATGCGGTAGTCAAGGCGGCGCAACTCATCTTGTGAGTTGGGAACATATACGGTGACGAGGAAGAAGTCGGCCATTTCGAGTGTGATGACACGCCCTTCGTGGTCGTGCTCGTCGATGCCCATGCCATAGGTCACACTGATGGGGTTGTGCTTGGTGAAGATGGCTGTGCCGGAATATCCCTTTTTGTCTGCGTAGTTCCAATACGACTGATAACCATCGAATTTGATGTCAAGTTGCCCTTCTTGCATCTTGGTCTCTTGAAGGCAGAAAAAGTCGGCGTCAAGTCTTTTGAAAACATCCTCAAAGCCTTTTCCTGCACAGGCCCGAAGGCCATTGACGTTCCAGGAAACAAATTTCATGTTCTAATGTCTATTTCTTGCCGTGTATGAAGGTGGCCCATCCTGTGATGTATGTCTGGTTGTCGAACACCACATCCTTGATGAGAATGTAGGAAACCATCTCGCGATTCAAGTATTCTCCTACGGAATAGAAGATGGATGCATAGTTGTAAAGGCTGTTCACCTGCATTTGGTAGGTGAAGTCCACTTTGACGTCATGTTTGGTGTTGTTTCTATAGACAGAGAATTCCAACTTGTCGTTCATTGGGAGCATCCAGAAGGTGTAGTAGCCTTTTTCATGGTTGTCGTTGAAGTAAGGACGCAGCAAGGCTCTGAGGGAAACACTTTCTCCATTGAGGAGTGTGTTTTTGGCCAAAGTGTCTCTGACACCGTTTGCAAGGAGAGCTACGGGGAAGTTGTGGATGACGATTGCTGAATCCGGGGCGCTCACCTGCCATGCACATGGGATGGAGTCTCTCTTCATGGTGCTGTCGTTGGTGAAGTATACATAACCATTGTAGTCTCCTGCCATCTCGAATAATTGCGATGCGATTTGTGCTTGTGTCAACGTTCTTGGCTTGCTGTCGTCATTTTTGTCGTCCAAGCAGGATGTTAAGGTGGCCAAGATGGCGAGACATGCCAACAGCCATTTCATCTTCTTTAGGTTCTTCATTTTTGCGTTTTTGTTATATTCTTGTTTTTACTTGCAAACTTTGTTCACAAGATGTCTTGTTGTTATCCTTTTATGAGGTTCATGAATTCTTCTCTTGTCTTGGCTTGATTGAATGCTCCGCTGAATGCACTTGTGGTAGTTATGGAGTTTTGCTTTTCCACTCCACGCATCTGCATGCACATGTGGCGGGCTTCCACCACAACCATCACTCCCATGGGGTGCAGGGTTTGTTCGATGCAGTCCTTTATCTGTTGAGTCATCCGCTCCTGCACTTGCAGGCGGTGGCTGAAGATGTCCACCACGCGGGCGATTTTGCTAAGGCCTGTGATGTGCCCCTTGGGGATGTAAGCCACGTGTGCCTTGCCGTAGAATGGCAACAGATGGTGCTCGCAAAGCGAGAAGAAGTCGATGTCTTTCACTATTACCATTTGGTTGTATGGCTCTGCGAAAAGGGCATCGGTGAGCACTTTGTGTGGGTCTTGCTCATATCCTTGGGTGAGCACTTGCATGGCTTTTGCCACCCTCATGGGGGTCTTCTCAAGCCCGTCTCTGCTGGGGTCTTCTCCCAGCAGTTTCAATATGTCATGATAGTGGGAGGCCAGTTCGTCCAACCCCTCACGATATGTTGTTTCCATTATTGGTGTCTTCTTTTCGTGCCGTGTATGGTGTCATTTGCTCACCGAGACGATGGTTTTCACCACACAAGCATTCTTGTATCCCAGCTTGCTGAGTCTTTTTGCCAACTTGTTGGCTTCTTCTTGGTTGCGGAAGTTACCGCAGCGGCAGCACCATCGTGGTGAGTAGAAGTGTACGTAGATGGGTTGTCCTGCCACTTCTGTTTTCAGTTTTTCTCCCATTCTTTGTGCTTCAGCACGGTCTTCGCGAGTGTTGCCTCCGGCATATACCTGCACACGATATCCTGTCACTCGTTTGCTGTTGCTCATGAGTTTTTTGGAATTGGTGCTGATGGCTCCTGCCTTCTCCTCGGCTTCCCTTATTTTTTGTGCCCGGGCGGCCTCTCTTGCCTTGCGCTCGCGCTCACGCCGTTCCTTGTCCTTTTGTTCGTCGGCGCGGGTGCTTGTCGTGGGTTGGCTGTACGAGTCACGGCGCTCGCCTGATGAATAGGTCTTCCGGCTTTCCTGTTTTGGTGTCTCTTTTGAGGTCTTGCTTTCTTGTCTCGGCGTTTCTTCAGGCTTTTTGGCTTCCTGTTCTTTCTTTCCTGTGCCGTTGACAAGGTTGCTGATGTCCTCGCTCTGTCTCACGGATACTGAGCCGCTTGAACGGTCGTCTTTGGGACGGTCGTTGACATTCTGGGCCTGCATGGAGGTCAGGCATAGAAGTGCCGCTACAGTAGCGATGGTTTTTTTCATTTTCTTCTTTTTTGGGTAAGTTGCCGTCTGTGGCTTGCACAGGGGTGCGTGTCCACAGACGGCAGTTGGGGATGTTTATTTCCAAGCGTCGATGATGCCCTTGAAGTCGGCTGCTTTCAGTGAAGCGCCACCAATGAGGCCTCCGTCGATGTCGGGCTTTGCAAAGAGTTCCTTGGCGTTGCTGGGCTTGCAGCTGCCACCATAGAGGATGGTGGTGTCGTCGGCTACGGCATTGCCATACTTCTCTGCTATCACGTTGCGGATGTAGGCATGTATTTCCTCTGCTTGCTCGGCTGTGGCGGTCTTGCCGGTGCCGATGGCCCAGATTGGTTCGTAGGCAATGACTATTTGCTTGAATTCCTCTTCGCTCAGGTTGAATACGCTGCCTTCAAGTTCGGCTTTCACCACTTCGTTCTGTTGGTTTGCTTCGCGTTGCTCCAGGCTCTCGCCGATGCAGAAGATCACCTTCAGGCCGTTTTTCAGGGCCAGCAGCACTTTCTCCTTCAGAATCTCTGGAGTCTCTGCATAATACTCACGGCGCTCGGAGTGGCCGAGGATGACGTATTGTGCTCCAGTGCTCTTCACCATCTCTGCAGACACCTCTCCTGTGAAGGCGCCTTTCTCCTTGTCGGCACAGTTCTCTGCTCCAAGTCCGATGATGTCTTGGTCGAGGAATTGTGCTATGCTTGCAAGGTGTATGAAAGGTGTGCAAATCACAACGCCACAGTTGGGCTTGTCGGCGCTAAGTGTCTCTTGCAGTTCTTTGGCCAGTGCGATGCCGTCTTGCAGGTTCATGTTCATTTTCCAGTTGCCTGCCACAATTTTCTTTCTCATTTTCTTGTTTTTTAATATGTTGATAATAAATGTGGATTATTTTTCCTCTTTTTTCTTCTTTCCCGTTTTCCCTTTCCTCCTTATCCATTTGGTCCATGCCCACAACCTGTCGGCCAGCGACAAGGCGAGCAGGGGCACGACGAATATGGACAGGATGCGCAGCAATTTCTTTGTTGGTGTGTCGCTTGGTGTCTGTCCTATTGGGGTGTCTTCCAGGCGTGTTGTCAGCATCGTTATGTCTGGCAACTTGTTGTGGCTCCATTTGCGCACCACTTTTCCGTCGCGAAGCAGCAAAAGCCCGGGGTTGCTCCTTATTATTGTCTTCAGGGTGGTGGCGTCGGTATGGCAGAACGGGTATTCTGCACCGGTGAGGTCGCGCCATCGTTCTATGCCCTTTTCACCACTCGATGTGAGACAGTAGAATGGGTA
>CAMJLI010000192.1 GCA_946406585.1 uncultured Prevotellaceae bacterium
CATCACCGTGTGGCAGTATCAGGACAGCAACCCCACGCCCATCCATCGCCAGTGGATGCTCTTCCCGCTGTCTGCCACTCCATCGCCCGATGCCATCAAGGAGATTCCAGCGACACCCGACATTGTTTCCGTGGCCTCTGACAAACAAGTCTATGACCTCTCTGGCCGCCGCATCGACAAGACACAACTGCGGAAGGGCGTCTATATCATAGGTGGAAAGAAAGTGGTGATACAATAAGCATTGTCGCCCAAGCCATTAAGCAATTTAACCCAAATCGGTCGTTGCGCCGATTTGGGTTAAAATATTTAGAGGTGAACAATCTTGTCCTATTCGTCGTCCCACAATCTTTTGCTTGGTGAGTCAGTGTCAAACAGCAGCGTGCCGTTGGCATCCAGTTCGCTATCATTAATGGTGTCTGTTGGGAATCTTTCGCTGAGTCCGGCGAGAAAGCAAGCAGTCTCCATAGAGGCCACTTCCATCTTGGGGGTTATGTATTTTCTCTTTTCCATGGTGTTTCCTTTCATTTATTTCACAACAAATTTCCTGCCTTTGCAGACATACATGCCCTTGGGCAGCGCTGCAATGTTTGTAGTAGTACCCACTTTTCTGCCATCGATGGTGTAGACATCGGCATTGTTGTCAAAGTGGCCCTGCAAGTCTCTGATGCCATCGGCTTCCTCGTCGAAAACAGCCTCGACGGCAGCCCCCAGGTCGGTAGCCGACTTGATGTATGCGCGGAAAGGATTCACACCCACGTTGCTTCCCACCTTGACGAACGAGCCGTTGCTGTAGCCATAGTATACAGAATTGTCGTTGGAAGAGAGGATGGTGCGCTTCATGGTGCCTTGGAATGTGACACCTGAGACGGTGACCGCCATGTCACCTGTCATTGCCACTTGGCGGGAGCCCAAAGAGGCGAATGGCGTGCCGTCGGCAATCACCACGTAGGGGTGGTTGGCTTCCATCGACTCCACAGGAGAGAAGTGGACGTTGCTCGATGTTATCCTGTCAAAATCGTATGCCGTGATGCCCAAATCCTCCATCTCATCCGCTGGGATGGCGAAAGGCAGGCAAACAGTCACCTTCTTTCCATCCTCGAACACTCTGTCGTAAGAGATGGCGGTGGCGGTGAAGTCTTCCGGAGCGAAGAAGTCGTACCTGCCGTCGGTGAGAGCCAACTTCGAGCATTGTCCGCCCACAATGGCATTGCATGGCAATGATGCAGGCTCCTGGCCGCTGGCAGCGGTGACGAGGGCATTCTTGTTGGCTCCACGGCCATAGAAGCTGAAGTTTGACATGTTGGTGACGTCGGCATTTGTCTGCGTGACATCAGTGGTGGCGGTGGTGCGGTAGTAGTTTTGCGTGTCAGCATTCCTCAGGATGGTGATAGCGCCCACCTGCCATGTGCTCGCACTTGAAGAGAGAGTTGTCTTCAGCACTCCTTCCTCAGTCAGCACATAGTGTGCTTGCACCTTGTGCCATCCGTTGTTGGTGCCGGTCGCCACCTCTTCCACCAAACCATTGGTGGTGACGGTGGAAACGGCATTGTTGTCGAGTCCTGTCAATGCCACCGACGATGTGGTGGCTTCACCACCTGCCTGACCCACGCTGAGAGTGACCTGGCCTCCATCTGTACCCCTAACGATGGCCTGCACAGTGTAGTCGCCGGCGGGGAAATAGATGTTTTGTGTCATTGGTGTGTTGCCATTGTTCTCTGCCAGATTGCCGGCTTCCCCATTCCAGTTGGTGCCTGTCGTGGTTGTTGCATTGGCGAGGGCTTGGGGGTGGAAATAGAGACGGTCGCCAGATGCCACGCCGCCCTGGTTGTAGTAGGCGGCATTGATGAAGCCGAGGGTTTCCGTCTGACCGCCACTGCCATTGTTGAAGATTATGGAGTTTGGCACTCCATTACCAAAGTCCTTGTTGATGCTCCAGCGGTAGATGTCGTTGCCGCTGCTCGACTTTCCTACCAGTTGCATTGTTGCTCCAGGCCATGTGCCTCCCGTATAGTTCTTGTCTGTGATGTCATAGAACTTGGTGCACCATGCCCATGCCTTGTTCCATCCCGATGGGGCGTCGAAATATGCGTGGATGGTGGATGCCGAGGCGTCGCCCTTGTAGAGCGGCGTGTAGTTGGCATGCTTCTTGTCATCACCCTTGTAGTAGCAGAGGTAGATGTCGTCTGTCACTCCCAATATGTCGTCGCTTTGCTTGTCGCTGCCGTTGTATGACACTATGACATTCATCGAACTGGTGTGGAATGTCTTCTTGTACCATGTCGAACCGTCGGCAAGGGTGGCTGTTTCGGTGACTTGGCTGCCCGGCCATTCACCGTTCAGTTTGTTTCCTCCGTTCCAGGCATAGAGATTGGGCGCACCGGCATCGGTCTGCTTCACATACACAGTGATGTCCTTGGCACTCTCTTCGTCGATGTCGTTGTAGGTCTCGGCGTTATAGACACCATCCCAGAGATAGAGCGCGAAATTGTCTCCGCTCACCACGAGGGTGTGCTGGTCTGTATCGACAGTTCTCCCCAGCAGGTTGCCGAGTGTGAGGATGACCGAACCTTTCGTGCCTTCCACTTTCAGATAATATCCGGCACCATTGTCAATTTCGTATTGCGCTTTTATTTCACTTTGATTGGTGATGCCTGCGGCATTGCGTGCTGCTATCATCTTCTTTATCTCAGGCTTGTATTGCTTCCAGTGTGGCAGGAAAACACAGGGCGTGCCAGGCATGGCAAGGATGAAGGCGTTGGCAGCCAGCACGTTGTTGTCCACACGGTCGCCGGCGCTACGGTATGTGTCGTGGTTGTCGACGAAAGTCACGGCATAGCGATTCCAATCCGGACTTCCTGCAATGCCTTTATTGCTGAGTGCAGACCAGTTGCCGTTGTCGAACACGTCGTTCATGACGTATTTCAGGGGGAAGTCGAAGGCGGCAGACTGCGGGGTCCAGTTGGCAGGCCTGCCAGTCTCGTTAATCCAGTCGTACACCACATTGTCGAAGTTGCTGTCCCAGTATTCTCCAACGGAAAACTCTGGTTTTGCATGCATGTTGTACAATCCGGTGTAATAGCCCCTGTAGCCTTTCACCATGTCGTAGCGGAACCCCACATACCCCAGTTCGTCAATCAGGAAGTCGAGGTAGTTGTAAATGTTGTTCTGCACTTGTGTGTTGGTATGGTCGAGGTCGCGGCATCCGTCGAAATTGTCTCCCTCGTCAGCGGAAGCATTGCTGGCGCAGGTGTAAGTCACGCCGTCGTGCACCCCTCCGTTGGCGAACAGCTCGTCGTTGCTGCATATGCCCCACAGGTTGCTCATGTTGTCAGCCCATGCCACGGTGTATGTCTTGCCTGTGGTGGGTCCGGTGACGGTCTCGTTGGGGAAGTCCGCCCAGTTGGTGAGTCCGTTCTTGTGGTTTATCACCACATCCTCGATGAAGCCTGTTCCCTTGGCCTTGAAAGTGCTTATCATCTGCATCAGTTCCTCTTGCGAGCCGAAGCAGGTGTTGTGTTTCAACCAATAGACGGGCATGTAGCCCATGTTCTCATAGCCCCAGTTGCCGGGAGAGTTCCACTGGTCTTCTTTTGTCTGTCCGGAATTGGGCACCCAGATGAGTTTGAAATACGATGACAGTTCGTCGGCTTGAGATGTCAAGGTTGCCCATTTGGCATCCTCGTAAGAGTCCCAATAGAAGCCCTGGAGCATCACGCCTTCGTAGTTGGCGGGCCACCCTTGTGCCAACAGGCCGAGGGGAGCAAGCCAGACAATCAATGATAGTAGTCTTCTTTTCATGGTTTATTGTGCATGTTTATTTGATTTCGGGAAAAGATCGCTGCAAATTTAGCACAAATACGTGAAACTTGTTTTCTTTTGTTTGCAATAAAAAAACGCAACAACAGTGCAAACGTTTGCACTGTTGTTGCCATGTCGTTTCTGCCAGATAGGCAGTTGTCTGTCTGTCAGTGTTGTATTCTTCAGTCTTCCTTCACCTTTGTAGCCCTGATGAAGTAGGCGATTAGCAGCAGGTAAGCCACGAGCGAGAGGACCTCGGAGGCGTGGTTTGAAATCCATGCCTCGTTGATGAAGTTGAAACCGGCGAAGCGCAACAAGGCGCTCACCACGCCCATGAGGGCGCCGCCGGCGATGAAACCGCTGGCTATCAAGGTGCCTTTCTCGCCACGGGCATCATTCACAGCCTTGTCCTTGCTGCGTGTGGTGACGTACCAGTTCACTGCTCCACCCACGAGAAGGGGGATGTTTAGCTCTATGGGTATGAACATGCCCAGGGCGAATGCGAGGGCGGGAATCTTGAACACCGTCAGCAGTATGGCTATCACGGCTCCGATGGCATAGAGCAGCCATGGGGCGCCCACGCCATTCATCAGCGGGTCGATGACGG
>CAMJLI010000193.1 GCA_946406585.1 uncultured Prevotellaceae bacterium
CTTGGGTTACCGGTGTTGACGTAGGCAACTATCCACAGCCACGCACTTACATGGTGGGTGTGAACATCAAGTTCAAGGGCAAGGATGAGAAGAAACCAGCCGCCACACCTGCCGTGGCTCCTGTGACAAAGATAGAATACGTGACCGACAACAGCGAAATCGACCGCCTCAACGGCGTGGTCAACCAGTTGCGTGCCGAGAACGACAAGCTCAAGAACCAGAAGCCTGAAAACACCACAACAGTCATCACCGACAAGGAAGTGGTCACCTATCCTTATTTCGTCAACTTCGAGAAGAGCAAGACCGACATCGTCAACCGCGAGCGCGTCAACCTCAGCACCATCGCCAAGATGATAAAGGAGAACCCAGGCAAGAAATACAGTGTAATGGGTTATGCCGACAAGGCAACCGGCACACCAGAGCGCAACGAATGGTTGGCAGAACAACGTGCCAAGAACGTTTACAACCTGCTCGTCAACGAATACGGAGTTCCTGCAAGCAGACTCGTGCTCGACTCAAAGGGTGGTGTTGGCAACCTTTACTTCAACGACCCGCAGATGAGCCGTTCAGTATTGATCACAGAAGTGAAGTAATCCTGACAGGTTTCAGTATCATTAAATAAATAGAACATACAAAAATGAAAAAAATAGCATATCTTTTCAGTGCAGCACTCTTCGCCGGATCGTTGGTGTCCTGCGACTTGGACTCCATGAGCATGACAGAGAAGGATACTTCAAACTTCCCGGTCAATGCAGATGATGCTGCCCAGGCACTGGCCGGTATCTACCAGAACCTGAACGCTGTGAATGCCAACCCACAGGAGACGTGGCACTACTATGCACTTCTCGCCAGCGACGACATGTATGGAGGTGGCGGAACCAATGACAAGCTGATGCAGGCCATGGACCTCATTCTCAACTACAACATTGACATGACACGCAATTTCTGGCAGCAGCGCTACCAGGGCATCAACCGTGCCAACACTCTTATCGAATCTCTTGAGTCTGTGGATTTTGACGCCACACAGAAGGCACAGACAAAGGGCGAGGCACTCTTCATGAGAGCATTCTACTACTATGAGCTGGCTTCCATGTACGGACGCGTACCCCTCATAGTAACCGCTGCCAAGCCAGAAGATGCCACACCTCCTGCAGCATCTGTCATCTGGGGACAAATCCTCCAAGACCTCCGCGATGCTTGTGACATCATGCCGGCAAAGCG
The DNA here is from genome assembly GCA_946406585.1 of uncultured Prevotellaceae bacterium. The sequence goes on from CAMJLI010000193.1 coordinate 1,222, forward strand.
CAATACCGATGGCCATGTGGACAAGTATTGTGCCGAGGCTCTGCTCGGACGCTGCTGGCTCTTCTACACCGGCTTTTATTGCAATGGTGAGGAAATAGCCAACCTCGTGAGCACAAACTACAGTCCGCTCACCTCAGTGGCCCTGCCCGACGGCACCACGCTCACCAAAGACCAGGTAATCAAGTATATCGACGATTGCGTGACCAATTCAGGATACGACATCGTGCCCGACTTCCGCAACCTGTGGGCATATACCAACAGATGCACCGTGGAAGACTATTCATACACTGCCGGACAAGGCCTCAAATGGGTGGAGGACGACAATGGCGTGAACCCAGAGTCGATGTTCGCCGTGAAGTTCAACAAGATGGCTTCATGGTCAACCACCATCGGATATGCCAACGGCTACTCACTGCACTTCGGCGTGCGTGGCGGACAGGCATACGGCAACACATTCCCCTTCGGACAAGGATGGGGTGCCGGACCCGTGGCCACCAACTTGGTGACAGACTGGAAGAATTCAGAGCCACGCGACCTGCGTTTCGACGCCACCGTGCTCAACCTCAACGACCTGCCTTCATACACCAAGGGTGGATGGGAGGACTTCGTGCAGGAGACCGACTACTATGGCAAGAAGCTCTCGCCCATCACCTCAAAGAAGAAGGATGGCAGCGGCGACTACTTCTGTACGTTTGAGAACGAGATGTACCCTGGAGGATGGGAAGTGTCAGGAGAAGAGAACTTCCAGTTGGGCAACATTCACGACATGGTGCTCATACGTTTCGCCGAGGTGCTGCTCATGCAGAGCGAGCTGAAAGAGTCCACCGACGGCATCAACAAGTTGCGCAAACGTGCAGGACTTGACCCCATCCCCTCCTACAGCCTTGAGGCATTACAGAGAGAGCGCCGCTGGGAGTTGGCCTTCGAGGGACTTCGTTTCAACGACATACGTCGCTGGCACATTGCTGCACAAGCCTTGGAGAAGCAGACCAACCAAGACTGCTACTACTGCGGTCGCGCTTCCACCAACTTCGCTCACAATGGTGGATATGCGGCACGCTACAATGCTACTGCCGGATTCCAAAAACTTCCTGAAACTGAAGTCATTCTGAGTGAGGGAAGCCTAACCCAAAATCCTGGTTGGACAGATTCCAGCTCTGAGTACAACGACTGGAACACACGTTAATACGTTTGGCTTTTCAAAATCATTAAACTGAAAAAAAATGAAAAAAATAATATTTGGACTATGTGCTGCCGTCGGGATGCTCACTGCTTGCGACCCTTCCATAGATAGCATCAGCGAACCAAAGTCCGACCTCACAGCCGAATTGATAAACAAGGAGTTCTCCTTCAAGCAGTACTCATTCAATGAGGATACTGGCGAATATACAGAGGCTGCCGATGGCAACTATTTCTTCTACACTGTAGGTGCACCATATAAATCGGTGGTCGTTTACAATTTCGATGAAGATGGCAAGGAGGTGATACTCTCACAGACAGGCTTCAAGGGCAACTTCAAGATTCAGCCCAAGCGTGGTGGCAATCCCAACCAGACCTTCTTTGTGCGTGCAGCCGACAAGGATGGCACCATCGTGGTGGTGCAGAAAGACGTGGTGGTGTATGTGCCCACGGAACTGCCGCTTGAGATGAAATTCCTCTGCAGCGATAATGGCGAGAAGACCTGGACATGGGATACCGAATTCCGTGGTGATGGTGCCGTATGGGGCAACCTCGGTTATGCTCCCGGCGACGGTAATTCGTTCTGCAATGATGGCAATGGCATCTGGTGGGGTGCTGCTCCAGCCGATTTGGCAGGTCAGCTTGGCCACTCCGACACAGGTGTTGCCACTGGTGAGGAAGACCCTGCAGCATACATGGTGCTCAACGAGGATGGCAATGTGAAATGCTTTGCCGCCGACGGTGTGCAAATCCGCTCGGGCAAGTTCCGCGTGACCCAATGGGACAAGGGCAACCGTTCCTTTGCTTCTGCCGATGGCTCACAGGCCGCTTGGTCGCTTGGCACGCTCCACACCGATGCAGGTTCCATCCTCTTCCCATTCCAAATCAACTCTCACAATGACGGTCATGACAACACCACTTTGCCTACCGATTTTGAAATCATGCAACTTGATGGCTCTCATCTGAAGCTGATTTACCCGCAGGCAGGTACTGGCAGTTGGCAAGAGGCCACATGGTGGGCTTTCAAGAGCACTTCTGATGGCAATGGCTCTCTCACCAACTATTCAGAGAAGTCATGGACTTGGGACACCGAATTCCGTGGTGATGGTGCCGTATGGGGCAACCTCGGTTATGCTCCCGGCGACGGTGATTCGTTCAGCAACGATGGCAATGGCATCTGGTGGGGTGCCGCCCCGGCAGACCTGGCCGGACAGCTTGGCCACTCCGACACTGGTGCCGCCACTGGTGAGGAAGATGCAGGAGCTTACATGACCTTCAACTTCGACAAGGGCACCGTGCAGAGCTTTGACGCCTCGGGCAAGCAGATTCGCTCGGGCAAGTACGAACTACAGGGCTTCAAGGGAAAGAGAATCTATCCCTCTGCTGATGGCTCACAGGCCGCTTGGTCGCTTGGCACGCTCCACACCGATGCAGGTTCCATCCTCTTCCCGTTCCAGATCAACTCTCACAATGACGGTCATGACAACACCACTTGTCCTACCGACTTCGAAGTCATGCAACTTGATGGCAACCATCTGAAGCTGATTTATCCGCAGGCAGGCACTGGCAGTTGGCAAGAGGCCACATGGTGGGCTTTCAAGAAGAAGTAAACAATGTCCTTCTGACAATATCGAAAACCGCTCCACATTGGTTTGTGGGGCGGTTTTTCAAAGTAGGTGACAAGCCTGAATCTGACATTATACAAATCACATTGGCAAAGATTTGTCAAAATAGGTGTTTTTCTTGCAAATGTCGCTGATTCTTCTTAATTTTGCACGATTAGAGGCGTGACTTTTCTTTCTCGCCCAGGACAAACTGCATTCAACAAACTATCACATGAGAATTATTTTTTATGCTGCCATGTCGGTCATGCTTTTATATGGCATGATGGCATGTACGCAGGCAGACAGGAACAGTTGCCGCATCCATGGCGTGGTGGATAACCCACAGCTCAATGGCAAGCAGATATTCCTTGTGCCGCTGGAAAACAGTTCGGCAG
>CAMJLI010000194.1 GCA_946406585.1 uncultured Prevotellaceae bacterium
AATCCCATTTCGGTGATGGCACGGCGAATCTCTTCGGCGACACCAAGTTCTTCAAATGTCTTCATCAATTAAAATAATATTCTTTTTCTTTTTTATGCAGCTTATATATTTCGCAGCCGATCTTCTATTTCTTCTCCTCAGCCTTGATCACCTTGTCCACTTCCACTTGGAATATAAGAGTTGAGTATGCCGGTATGGAGCCGGTGGCACGTTCGCCGTAAGCCAGGTTGTAGGGTATGTAGAGTTCCCATTTGCTGCCTTCGGGCATCATGGTGAGCGCCTCGGTCCATCCCTTGATCACTTGTGTTGGTTTGAATTTGGTGGTTTGTGGGTTGCGCTTGTAGCTGCTGTCGAAGACGGTGCCGTTGATTAGTCGTCCTTCGTATTTCACCTCCACTTCGTCCTGTGCCGTAGCCACAGGTCCGTTGCCTTCGCGCAGCACCTTGTATTGCAGTCCGCTTGGTGTGGTCTTCACTCCCTCTTTCTTGGCGTTTTCTGCCAGGAAGTCCTCGCCGGCCTTGGTCATGGCCTTTACAGCTTCCTCTCTCATGTTGCTCACATAGGATATGGCAGTAGAGTCGTTGAAGTATGTGTTGTCTTTGTTCAATGCGGCGAGGAAGCCGTTGCAGAACATGTCAACGCCCACGCTGTCGGCGACACCTTCCATGTGCTTCTTGGCTTGGTTTATCATCTGCGTGTTCACCATCTTGGCAATTTGTATGCCTGCGGCGTATGCTGTGACTTCCTTGTTGTTGGTCTCCTTGCTGACGTATGTCTTGAAGCCTTCCACAAACTTGTCCATGTAGGCTGTGTCCATGCCTACTTGGTTGATGAGGTAGGGGATGAGTCCGTTTGTTGCCTCCATGCCCATGGCATAGCTGAGAGAGTCGGATTTGGTGAGCAGTTTCACTGGCTCTGCCACCACTTCAGTGTTTTCCTTCTTTTTCTTCTTGTCTTTCTTTCCACCTGCGAATGATGGGCAGAAATAGGCACTCGCCAAGACGACGAGTGCCAGCATTACTGTTTTTTTCATTTATGAAATTTCTTCAATTTACTTTTTTACGATGTCGAGCAGTTCCACTTTGAAAATCAGTGTGGAGAAAGGCTTGATGGAGCCTGCCTCACGCTCGCCGTAAGCTTGATCTGCAGGGATGTAGATTTCCCATGTGGAGCCTACAGGCATGTTCTTCAGAGCCTCTGCAAAGCCAGGAACGAGTTGTGTTGGGATCATCTCGGCAGGTTGCTTGCGCTGGTATGAGCTGTCGAACACATTGCCGTCGATGGTCTTTCCCTCGTAGTGGATCTTCACTGTTGTGGAGTCTGTTGGGATGGGGCCGTTGCCTTCCTTGATGACTTTGTATTGCACGCCGTTGGCCAAGGTCTTCACGCCCTCTTTCTTTGCGTTCTCTGCAAGGAACTTTGCGCCTTCTTCCTTGTTCTTCTCATATTTCTTTGAGAGTGACTTTGTGCGGATGTTGTTGATCATGTTGTCGAGTTGTGGCATGATGGCCTCGCTGCTGAACACGGAGGTGTCTTTCTTCACACCGGCAACAAGTCCGGCTATCAAGTTCTCTCTTGAAAGCTTGAGGTCGCCATCTTCACCACCGAAGATGTTGTTGTTGAGGCCTTGTACCATCTGCAAGCCTTGTGCGAGACCCATGTAGTAGGCTTCCTTCTTCTTGTCGCCGGCAGATTTTGAACCTTCTTTGAATCCTTTGAGGAAGTCGGCAATGCATGTGGAGTCCATGCCTTGTGACTCGAGGAATTGCTGGAGTTGTCCACCATTGGCCTGACCGATGGCATAGCTCACGGTGTCAACGTCGGTTTTGATGTTTGCTTTGTAGCTTTTGCCACACGACATGGTAGCTGCGATGATAATCGCCACAATGGCGAAAAATGGAAATTTTCTCATTTTTTCTTTTCTTTTTGGTTTCTTGTATTTTTTGTTATTCTATTTGTTGTCTTATTTCACCTCGATGAGTTCCACGTCGAAGATAAGGGTGGAGTAGGGGGGGATGAGTGTTCCTGCGCCATTCTCACCATATCCGAGCCGGTAGGGTATGAAGAAGCGGTATTTTGCGCCCTCCTGCATCAGTTGCAGGCCTTCTGTCCATCCGGTAATGACTTGGTTGAGTGGGAATGTGGCGGGTTCTCCGCGTTGGTAGCTGCTGTCGAACACTGTTCCGTCGATGAGGAAGCCTTCATAGTGGCATACCACGTTGTCGGTGGCCTTGGGCTTGCGGCCGTTTCCTTCGCTGAGCACCTTGTATTGCAAGCCGCTGGGCAGTGTCACCACTCCCTCGTTGCTGGCGTTGGTCTTCAGGTACTGTTCTCCTGCTTCCTTTGCCACTTTTCCTTTAGCGGCACGCTCGGCATTCATCTTCGTCTCTTTTTCCTTGAAATAATTCTCTACGATGCCTTGTGCATCTTTGTTCGATACTTTCAGTTTGTTGCCTGCTATCACGTCTCTGATGGCATCAGCAAAATCGTCTATGTTCAGGTCTGAGGCACCCATTTGCAACAATTGTTGGCCGATGCCCAGGCCCAAAGCGTAACTCACTTTGTCCATGAAAAATGTCTAATAATTAAAATGCATTTCAAAAATTGCCGCAAAGTTACGTTTTTTTTATGATTAAGGTTGGATGATTTCCCGAAAAAATGCTAATTTTGTACATTATTAACTGATTGGGCGACAAATGGCCCCATCATATTAGTCTCATCCGCCGCATTGCATTGTCGTTAAATGATTTTGGCGTTTGTCGGAATCTGGTCATGGATAGTCTGTTGCGGCCAAAAATGGAAAACATGAAAAAGATAGTAGTATTGACAGGTGCAGGGATGTCGGTGGAGAGTGGCTTGAGGACATTCCGCGATGCTAATGGCCTTTGGGAGGATTACCCGGTGCAGCAGGTTGCCACACATGAAGGTTGGCTTAATGACCCGGCCTTGGTTACACAGTTCTACAACATGCTTCGTCGCAAGTGTCTGAATACGAAGCCCAATGAGGGTCACAAGCTGGTGGCCCAACTGCAGGACCATTATGACGTGACGGTGGTGACGCAGAATGTGGACAACTTGCATGAGGCGGCAGGTAGCAAGCGTGTGATACATCTGCATGGAGAACTGATGAAGGTGTGTTCGAGCATCGACCCATACAACCCACGTTACATCAAGACCTTGACCCCTGAGAATTGCGAGGTGGAAGTGGGCGCCAAGGCTGGCGATGGCTCGTTGCTCCGCCCTCATATCGTATTTTTCAATGAGGCGGTGCCCATGATAGAGCTTGCTGCCGAGGAATGCATGAAAGCCGACATTTTCATCATCATAGGCACGTCGCTCGTTGTCTATCCTGCCGCGGGCTTGGTGCAGTATGTCCCATCACATGCTCCCATCTATCTTATCGACCCGGGAGATGTGCGTGTGCAGGCGTCGGAGCGTTTCGAGCATTTCAAGATGGGTGCTTCAGAAGGGATGCGCAAGTTGTATGCCAAGTTGGTGAAGTGACTTGGTTCCTTCGGCTTGCAACGTTCCTTTAATCAACAATCCTCCTTGCCCAATATGTATGGCGCAAGGAGGATTGTCTGTAAGATTTGTCTTCTTCTATACTTCCTTTTGTCTTGTTCCCATGCGGGCTTCCACCACGTTCACCACGTAGTCGCCCAGTTTCTCGCATTCTCCGATGAGGTCCAGATAGATGGTGCCCACCGCATAGGTGTATTCATGGTTGTTGATGTCCACGATGTTCTGCGACTTCAGTTGGTTGCGGTAGTTGTTGATCTCGTTCTCGATGTTGAACGACCTGTTCACGTCGAAAGAGTCTTTCCTGCCCGACATCAACACGTTCATCTGTGTCAGTGCGTTGTTGGTAAGTTCCATTATCTGATGCAGGCGCTCGTATTGCTTGTTGGTGAAATGGTCTTGCTTGCCCTGCACTTTCCTGTTGATGGTCCGTGCCATGTTGTAGCATGAGTCGCCGATGCTTTCCAGTTCGGATATTTCACGCAGCATGGAACGTATCTTGCCCTTGGTGTCGTCGCTGAGGTGGGCGTCCGACACCTCGTTGAGGTATTTTGCAATTTCCATTTCCATGTTGTCGGAAATGCCCTCGTATTTCTCTATGCGGTTGTACAGGGCGGTGAATTTCTTTTCGTCCTTCTCGGTCAGCAGTTCTCTCACCATGCCAAACATCCTCTGCATTCTCTCGGCAAATGCCTCTATTTCCTTATGTGCTTCGAGCACAGACAGTTCTGGGGTCTTCATGATGCCTGAAGTGATGAAATGCAGGCGGAAGTCTTCCTCCTCTTCCACGGTCTTGGATTTGATGACCCAGCACACGAATTTCTCGATGTAGGGCACAAACCAGATGAGCAACAGGGTGTTGGTGATGTTGAATGC
>CAMJLI010000195.1 GCA_946406585.1 uncultured Prevotellaceae bacterium
TTGTTGAAGAGTTCGAACCAGTCGTTTTTCTTCATCCAGTCATTCACATACACGCTGTTGCCGGCACTCACCTCGTTCACCTTGACAGGCGTTGCGATGTCCCTCACCAAGTCGGCATCAGAAGCCATCGCCTCGAAAGAAGCCACGAGCGTGAGATTGCCCCTTGTGGAAATGTCGAAATCCTTTTCTGTGGACACAACGGTTCCATTTTCATCGAGCCACCCCTGGAAGACATACCCTTCGGGAGCAGATGCCGTGAGCACCATTGGAGCGAACAGCGTGCCGTCGAATCTGCCGGTGGGCACATCCAGTCCGTTCACCTGCAAGGATGCAGTCTTGATGTTGGAAGACAATTTCACTCGCTGACCAGCCGTGTTCAGTTGTGCGAGGTTCCAGTTTTCCAGTCCGTTCATCATGGTGTTGCGCCTTGTCTCTGTGAGCACCCCCTTCATATATCCTGCTGTAGGTTCGGTGGACAGCCCCTCAAGAGCCAGAGCCGGATTCATCTCGTCGGAAATGCGGTTGATGATTTCCTCGCAGCGTCCAGGTTCAAACACGCTCCCCCCCACCAGTGAGAAGGTGTCAATAAATTGCTTTCGGAAAGTGTCGTTTTGCATCATGTTGAGGAAAATCGACACCAGCGGGCAGTTGCCGCTGCTGGCTATGTGTGTGAAAGCATAAGCATCGAAGCGCAAAGCCTGGTCGATGTCGAAGAGCACGATGTGGAATTTCCCGTCATTGCCCTTGAACGCCTTGCAATTGTTTCCTGGCCAGTCGTCGCCACCAAGGAAAATCTGTGTGGCCATGTAGTTGATGAACTCGTCGATGTCAACCAAGTCGCATATTTGCTTGTAGGTGCTTTCCTCAGCAGCCGAAGCAGACAGTTCCCTCCATCTGTTGAAAGCGTCAAGGTTGCCCACCTTCAGGTCTATGCCCCCACCAAGTTCCATCTGGTCCATGAGGTCGGTGTCGATGCCATAGTTGGCATAAGCGAAATGCTTGTTGCTTGGCTCACGAATGTTGAGCATTCCCGTGTACTGTCCGTTGATGAAGCCATGCACTGGCATGTAGTCCTGGCAGTCGAGATGGAATCCGCTGGAGATGATGATGTGTTGCAGCGATGCGTCCTTTATGCGGCACAAGAGGTCGTTGCCGCCATTTCTCACTTGCAGCACCTTGTGTTTGAGATATGGTTTGTTTCCAAAGAAAGGATAATCCATATAGTTGAGGTTTTCGTACACCTTCTGTGCATTCAACTTGAAGTTGTATGGATACCACGAACGGCTCCAGCCGCCAAAGCGAGACATGTCCACCTCCTGGCTGTAGCTCTCACCTTTATTGCTGTCGATATAGTCGAAATTGGCGGGTCGGTCCCACTCCATGTTCCAGTTGCAATTGAAGTTGATGCCGCCTCCCGTAATACCGTTTGTGCCGGTGACCAGAATGCCCATTTTGTCATCGTAGAGGTTGACAGGAGCAGACACCACCGAAAGAACGGGCAGCATGTAGTCTTTGTCGTTGTAAATATAGGAGCATGTCTTCACTGCGCTTGGCAACATTCCCTGTTTGAAGAGCCTCAGTCGCAGGATGGTGGTTTTGTTTACCTCGAAGGTGCCGTTGCTGCTCACCATCCCGTTCGTTTCTGTTGGTGTGGAGCCATCAGTAGTGTAGTACAATGTAGCCCCTTGCGGAATGTCCACATTCACAGTGAATGCCCCCTTGAAGAGCTGCGACTCATGGCTCACCACAGGCATTTCCAATCGTGAATAATTCGAAGCATTGATGAACTCCTTGCAATAAGCATTGCTTTTCCCTGGCGTGGGATATGCAGTGATGGCCCATCCGTCGTGACCGTCGATGATTCTTGTGTATGACGTGCGTGTCACGGCAGGCGGATAGGTCTCACTAGCAATGACATTTCCATTGGCATCGCTGAGGAAAATAGTCCCCCCGTCCATGTCGAGCTTGAAGTCCACTTGCCCGTCGTATGTTTCGCGGTGGTCGAACCATATCAGTCCGAAGCCATTAGCAGGCACAGCCCCACTTTTTGATGTCAGGCGGCATTTCAGCAGATTGGAGGCATCGTCGCTGACATAAAGGTTTCTCAACGACACACCCTTGTCTGAAGGATTGTATAGTTCCACATATCCTCCGTAATTGTTTGAGGGGTCAACAAACATATCCGTGTTTGACACTTGTATCTCATTGATTTTCAATGCATACACATTGGAGTATCCATTTCCTACCGTGACGGGAATGAAAGCCGTCAGCGCCCCGCCGTCAGCGCCATAAGCCTTCACGGTGATGGTGGCACTTCCCTCGCCCCGTGCTGTCAACATTCCATTGTCATCCACTTCCACCACCGAGGTGTTGGAAGATGTCCATAGGAGCGTGGTGTCCGAGGCATCTGCCGGCATCACCTTGGCATCCAACTGTCTTTTTTCGTATACAACCATGTCGACGGCATTCCTGTCCACATTGATGCCTTCCACGTAGACAAGACTGTCCTTTCCAAGATATTCGAGTCTGAAGTTGTCCCAGCAAGCCCAGTCGTATTTGTAGCCCAAGGACTTTTTCACTCCCACGGTCAGCGTGCCATCGGTGACGGGCACTAGCAGTTCCACCGGATATTCTCCATTGCTGAACGCCTCTGTCGCCCCCCCCTGTGTATCGGGCACCCATCCCAATTCTGTTTCATAGTCGTCGGAATGAGTCCTTTCTTCGTGAGCGTAGTCAAAAGGTGATGGCAGTCCCATGGTGACGCGGTTTCCATACAGCATCGCGAGATGTTTCTCCAATCCCAGTTTTCTGCTTATCACGGCATATGGTATGGTGTACATGGCATACATGTTGTTGGCATCGTTTTCCTCCCATCCGCCACCATAATAAGACTTGTGTTGCTCATCGTGATAGTCGCCATATCTATAGAAGCCCTGGGCTTTCAGTCGGTACCAGCCATTTGGCAGACCATTGATTTTTTGGTTGACATCAAACGTAGTGTTGTATTTCTCCGCATTGGTGTTGTATCCCCATCCACCGATGACGGGAGCTCCCGTCCAGCCGCTTGTGTTTTGGAACTGAGGGTTGACAATCTTTGACGTCATGTCGATGGGATTGTCGAAAGAGGCATTGTCATAGTCACTATTTCCATTTCCGCCGCTCACATCAAAGTCGCTATTGTCACCGAGAGCCAAGAGTGTGAGTTCGAAATTGTCCCAGATGGTCCAGTCGCACCCGTCCTGTTGTGTCTTCCTCACGCCGATGGTGAGATGGTGGTCGGTGACATTCACCACCACTTGGTTGTCGGTATAAAGCCCTGCCGTGAAGGCGTTTGCGGCCTCGGTCATGGAGAAGGGAAGGTCTGCACTTCCACCTTCCAGCCCCAGCTGCCTAATATGCTCCCTCTCACTTACAATACTTTGCAAGGAAGTCTCCACATCGTTGGCATAAAGTTTTGCATACAGTTGTTCTGTACCCCATTGATGTGTTTGCACTGCCACGCTGTTGGTGTTGCGACCAGTATTGTTATACCGATAGAAGCCCTGTATCTTGAGACGATATTGGCCATTAGGCACATTTTCCAATGTCTGACTTACGTCGGAGTTGGTGTTCCACACCTCGGCGCAAAAGTTGCCATTGCCATTGCCGCCAGCCTCACCTCCGACAGCGAATCCACTTCCCGTCCAATTGTCAGGACCATGTTCACGGTCGAATCGGGGATTGGAAATCAAGAAAGTGGCATCCACGGCATGATTGGCAGCGAGCATGCTTGTGAGCATCTGCTCTCGTGTGAGGAACTCCCACTGTGCAGCATCGCCTGCAGGGTCATGCAAGTCGGTGGCGACAATTTTCGAGCCGTCATATCCCACATATCCCCCATTGGGATTGGGCAAGACATAGAAGCCCTCCTGCCCTGCACGAATGGCCCATTCCTCAGTGCCCCTATCGAGATACAGATAGTTGTTGTCCCATCCCAGGCATCTGTCTCCTGCCGAACCAAAGCCTGTGAAAATGTAATAGGAACCAGACGCTGCCACCTCAATGGTCATGGCAAGAGCATGTTCGCTCAGCACTGCCTGGGTGCCCCACAAGGCACCGGCATTGAGATAAAGCCCCGAGGCTTTGTTTCGCAAATAGTACTCACCTCTTTTCAATGTGTTTTGTGACAGGGCATGCACACTGCAAAGAGTGAATATGAATGACAGCAGCACCAATCGGCTGCAAACAAATGGTTTTATCTTTTTCATATAAGGTGTTTTCTTTATGACGGATAACTATTGATTTTGTCATACCGGGAAGGCTCCTAATTTTTCGGAGAGAGAGGAGGGAGAGGATGGGAAGAGGATGGGAGAGGATGGAAGAGGATATAGATGCTATAGAGGCTATAGAGGC
>CAMJLI010000196.1 GCA_946406585.1 uncultured Prevotellaceae bacterium
TGCAATTTGCCGAAGGAGAGAGCCTCTTGGTTAAAAAGGTGAAGTGCAATTTCAGGGTCATGGGCAAGAAATATGGCAAGCTCATGAAAGGTGTAGCAGCCAAGATGGCAGGATTGTCGCAAGAAGAAATTGCAAAGCTTGAAAAGGATGGCCTTCTCGAGATTGATGTTGAAGGACAGCATATAACCGTGGATGCAGCAGACTTGGAAATCATCAGCGAGGACATCCCGGGCTGGCTTGTGGCAAATGAAGGCAACATCACTGTCGCACTGGAAGTGGAACTCAATGATGAACTCATAAATGAAGGCATGGCAAGAGAGCTGGTCAATCGTGTGCAAAACCTACGCAAGGAAACCGGACTGGAAATAACAGACAGGATAAAGGTGACTGTAGCTCCTTCGGAGACCTTGGAAAAGGCTCTTGACGCCTTTGGCGACTATGTCAGGACACAAGTGCTGGCAGACAGCATCACATTTGCCGAAAATGATGGCAAACTTGTAGCATTCGACGAGTTTGAAATAAATATCAAAGTTGAAAAAATTTAATACTTAAATATCATAACCATGGCAGACAAAACACGTTATAGCGATGAAGAATTGGAAGAATTCCGCGTTATTATAAGAGAGAAACTCGAACTTGCCTATCGTGATTACAACGAAATGATGAGGCAACTCATGAATGCTGACGGCAACGATGTGGAAGACACCTCGCCTGCATACAATGTGCTGGAAGAAGGCAGCGCCACTCAAAGCAAGGAGCAACTTGTGCAGATGGCAGGTCGCCAACAGAAATTCATACAAGGGCTTGAGGCTGCACTTGTGCGCATAGAAAACAAGACCTACGGCATAGACCGCATCACAGGTGAACTCATACCAAAGGAGAGACTTCGTGCGGTGCCTCATGCAACACTCACGGTTGCATCCAAAAATGCCAGAAAGAAATATTAATGCTAAGAGTAGAAAAGAAAAAAGGATTGGCAGCAGCCATCATCGTGCTGCTGATCCTTGTCATCGACCAAATCACCAAGATTGAGGTCAAGACCAACATGTGCTTGCACGATTACTATCGTGTCACTGATTGGTTCTATATCTATTTCGTGGAAAACGAAGGCATGGCTTACGGCATGACCTTTGTCAACAAGTTGGCTCTCACCCTGTTTAGGATTGTTGCCGTCATAGTCATAGCTTATTACTTGACACGCAAGATAGCAAAAAACGCAAGGTGGGTGTTCGTGATTTTTGTTTCCATGATATTGGCGGGTGCGTCGGGCAATTTGATAGACTGCATTTTTTATGGAAAAATCTTCTCTCCATCCACGGCAGAGAGCATTTCTGAATTCGTGCCATGGGGTGAAGGTTATGGCGACATGCTATATGGAAAAGTGGTCGACATGTTGCATTTCCCCCTCATCTCGACACAATTGCCAGAATGGCTGCCTATTTGGGGAGGTGATGATTTCTTGTTCTTCGAACCGGTATTCAACTTTGCCGATTCTTGTATTACAGTGGGCGTGGTATTGCTCTTGTTGTTTTGCAGGAAGGAACTCAATGCATTGGGAGGAAGCAAGGACACTACCGAAAAAACTCAAGAGGACGTCAACTTGCAGGGCACAGACAACAGTAAATCATAGTACATGACAAAGCCTCCAACCATAATCAGGTTTGTTTTCTTGTTTTGCGTGCTGGCACTTGCCGGGTGCAAGCCAGGAGTTCCTAGCGAAATAATACAGCCAGGTGACATGGAGGATATCTTGTATGACTATCATGTGGCCGACGGAATACCATATATATCGGGAGATTACAAGGACATATCCTATTGGAGGCAGGTGTACCGCGACGCCGTCTTAAGGAAGCATGGAGTGACTGAGGCAGAACTTGACTCGTCGCTCGTATACTATTACCGCCATACAGAATTGCTTCATGACATATATCAGCGTCTGTCAAAAAGGCTTAACAATGATGCAATTGCATTGGGGGCTACAGCAAGCGAGTTGAGCCAATATGAAGGCCTGACGTCCTTGGGCGACACAACAACAGTGTGGAAGGACGCCCAAACGCTCGCATTGATTCCCATAGCCCCTTACAACTCCTTTACTTTTGAGATAAAGGCCGACTCTTCTTACCATGAAGGAGACAAGATGATAATGTCGTTCGACAACCAATACATTTTCCAAGAAGGAATGAGAGAAGGCATGGCCATGATGGCTGTGACATTCAACAACGACAGCACGGCTTCTCAAGTGCTGCGTGTCGTCACCGACAGTCACTATACCATGCAGATAGCTGATGATGACCGTATTGGCATAAAGCAAATCCGAGGTTTCTTCTATCTGGGAAAAGGTTCTGATGTTGACAAAAACTCACAGACTTTGAAACTGATGTGTGTCAATAATTTGAAATTGGTGAGAATGCATACAAGCCTGCCTGAAAGAAAGGGAGAAGGGGAAGGGGAGGATTCCGTGCCACAAAAGTTGCAACCACTCGACAAGGAGGGTATAAACGTACAACCAAATGATATTCCCCAGCACCCCACAGCAAGGGAAGTGGTAGGTGACCCGCCACAAAAAGATGAAGGTTCTCCAAACGCAGATGGCCCCAAAAGAGTTTTTGAAAGACCTACACACAAACTCCAATAAGAAAATCATTTGCCTATACAGATTTTGTTTAGCTTGTTATTTTTAGCATTATGTATATAGCACAACTAATCCTCGCTGCAATAACATATATCTCTCCTGTGCATTTCGATGTCTTGCTCGCAGGCAATTTCGGTGAGCCGAGACCCAACCATTTTCATGGAGGACTGGACATCAAGACCCAAAGGGAAGAAGGGAAGGCTGTCTATGCCATTGGCGACGGCTTTGTGTCAAGGGTGACCGTGAATGTTGGAGGAATGGGGAATGCCCTTTACGTGAGGCATCCGGAGGGCTATACAAGCGTCTATGCCCACCTCCAGAGATTCGCTCCTGCTGTGGAAGCTGTGGTGCGCAAATGCCAATACGAGAACCAGACCACGGATGTGGATATAGAACTGGATGCCACCGATTGCCCTGTGGCTCAAGGGCAGCTGATTGCCCTAAGTGGCGACACAGGTGCCAGCATGGGTCCACATCTGCATCTCGAAATACACCAGACTGACAATTGGGACATGAAGGACCCCCTCGAGTTCATACCAGATTTATTGCAGGACTCTGTCAGCCCCAAGGCCCACGCCATAATGGCTTATCCCATTGAAGGGGAAGGGGTGTTTTGTGGAGATGTGAAGCCACAAAGGTTTGACTTCATGAATGGTTTGTTGCCAGACACCCTAAATGCCTGGGGGAAGGTGGGATTCGCACTCAATGCCGACGACTACATGCAGGGGTCGGAAAATAGATATGGAGTGAAGTTCACCGCTCTCTTCGTGGATGGGAACGAAGTGTTCAAAAGTGTTGTTGACGACATCCCCGTGGCAGACAACAAGATGGTCAACGTGTGGGGTGACTACGATTATTTCGCTGAACATCAAGAATGGTTCATGCGTTCCTTCCTTCTTCCCGGCAACAGGCTGCATTTCATCAAGACCGATAAAAATAATGGAGTGGTGTGTTTCAACGAGGAAAGGAAATACAAGCTCACTTACGTGTTATGCGATTTTTTTGGCAACGAAGCGAAATATTCGTTCGTCGTGAATGCCGTCCCCGCAGACATGACCCATAATGAACCCACTGACTCCTTGTCGTTTGACATGGACAAGGACAACGATTGCAAGATAGAGGGCATGTCGCTCAATGTGCCTAAAGGCGCCTTGCTCAACCGTGTGTTGGTGGAACCCTCTGCCAAGTCGCGTCTTACAAGATATTCTGACGGGTATATGGTGGCAGACAAATCCATTCCGCTCATGGGCAAGGCACATTTGAGATTGAGGCTGGATGCAGATGTGGATGACAACAGCAAACTATATATCTCTGCGTTGAAAAGAACAAAGCAAAACGAACTCGACATGGATTCCTCACCACGCGTTTTTGTAGGAGGACATTACAACGAAGGATGGATGGAAGGAGATGTGGACGACATAGGAAATATTTTCACGATAGATTATGACAACGAACCACCCAAAATCATACCTCTGCTCCAGAAAATGTGGGAGAAAGACGGTTTCATCCTGGTGGACCTGAAGGACACCCATTCCGGAGTTTCAAAATTCCAGGGTTTCCTGGATGGGCAATTCGTGCTTTTCGACCATGTCAAGAAATCGTCCAGATATTGTTGCTTTCTCAAGGATACTCCCATTGTCCCTAATGGGAAGCTGAGACAGCTAAGGATGCTCGCACAGGACAATGTGGGCAATGAAACCGTGTTTGATACAACCTTAAAATATTAGTGTCATGAGAAAATTGATTCTAACTCTTTT
>CAMJLI010000197.1 GCA_946406585.1 uncultured Prevotellaceae bacterium
TTGAACAACTTCTGCAACTCACGTTTCTTGAAGCGCTTGAGGTTCTCACGCACACGGTCGAACACCACCACCTTGTCGTTGATGGAGTAACCGATAACGGTAAGGATGGCACCGATGAATGTCTGGTCGATCTCGAGGGAGAATGGCACGATGCCCCACAAAGCGGAGAAGAAGCCGATAACGATGAGGGTGTCGAATGCCAGGGCCACGATGGAACCGATGGAGAATGCCACGTTGCGGAAACGCAAGAGGATGTAGAGGAAGATGGCGATCAATGCCACGATGACACTGATGATGGCCTTGTTGGTAACATCACGAGCGATGGACGGACCCACCTTGGTGCTGCTGACGATGGAACCACCCTCACGCACTTCGGGGTTCTTGAAGTCTGCCTCGCTGGACTGTGTCACGATGCCTGATTTCTTGAGTGCCTTGTAGAGCATGGTCTCAGCCTCGTCGTCCACGGTAGGACTGTTCGACTCGATGTTCCAGTTGGTAGACACACGGATGGTCTTGCCATCGGTACCGAGAGCGATGACGCTGGTGTTGGCCTCCTTGCCCTTGTTGTCGCCGATGCTATTGATGAATGTGCCGGCGAGAGCCTCACGCACGCTTTCCACCTCGGTCTGTTTGTCGAGACTGATCACATAGTTGCGACCACCAGTGAAGTCGATACTCTTGCTCAAGCCACGGAATGCAAAGAATCCGATGAAGATGATGGTGAGGATGCACCAGATGGTGTACGACTTCTTGTAGTTGCCCATGAAGTTGACATGCATGTTCTGCATGAAGTTGCGTGAGAATGCTGTGGTGAAGGTGAGGTTTGTCCACTTGTCCTTGGCCATGAAGTGCTCGTATACAATACGTGTGAGGAACACGGCAGTGAAGAACGAACAGCAGATACCGATGATGAGGGTTACAGCAAATCCCTTCACAGGACCAGTACCGATGACGGCAAGGATGATACCTGTAATAATAGAGGTTAGGTTGGAGTCGAAGATGGCGGAGAAGGCGTTGCTGTATCCAGCTGCAAGTGCTTGCTTCACACCCTTTCCTGCGCGAAGTTCTTCCTTGGTGCGCTCATAAATCAGCACGTTGGCGTCCACTGCCATACCAAGTGTGAGCACGATACCTGCGATACCCGGCATGGTGAGAGCCGACTGGAACGACGCCATGATACCCATGGTGAAGAAGAGGTTGATGATCAGGGCGCAGTTGGCCATCATGCCAGGGATGAATCCATACATGAGGATCATGTAGAGCATCAGCACGATGAATGCCACGATGAACGAGATGATACCCTGCTTGATGGACTGTTTACCAAGCGACGGACCTACCACTTCTTCCTGCACGATGCGTACAGGAGCCTTCATACGTCCAGACTTGAGAGTGTTGGAAAGGTCCTTGGTGTCCTCCACTGTGAAGGAGCCGCTGATTTGCGAGTTGCCGCCGGTGATTTCCTGGTTCACGTTAGGTGCGCTATATACCAGGTTGTCGAGCACGATGGCAACGGGCTTGCCGATGTTCTTCTTGGTGAGGTTGGCCCACTCGCGTGCGCCATCATCATTCATCTGCATGGTGACAACTGGACGACCGGTGAAATGGTCGAAGTCATCCTTGGCGCTCTCAATCACGTCACCCTCAAGTGGTGCACGCTCGCCAACGCCTGTCATGCGGAGGCAGTAGAGTTCGTATGTGCGCTTCTTGATGGCACCCTCGGCGGGCTTTGCGCTCCACAGCAGTTTCACATCATTGGGCAGCACCGTCTTTGCCAGTTCGGAGTGCAGCATGGCGTTGATGGCGGCAGTGTCGGCCTCGTTGGCATATCCCACGACGCAATATTGGTCGCCACGGATATTGAACATGCTGAGCAGTGGGTGCTCGGCAGAGAGAGCCTTCATATCGTCTTCCTTCTTGGCCAATTTCTTTTCAGCTTCAGCCTTTGCAGCCTTTGCACTGTCGGCAACGGCGGCCTCGGCCACTTCAGCAGCCTTCTCCTCCACCTTTGCGGTGTCGGTGGTTTCGCCACTTGCGAGTCTTCCGTCAAGCTGCTGGATATATGGTGCTATCTCCTGTGACTGGTATGTCTCCCAGAATTCCAGGTTTGCGCTACCCTGCAAGAGCTTGCGCATACGCTCCGGATCCTTCACACCAGGCATTTCCACCATGATGCGTCCTTCCTGTCCTTCGAGCATCTGGATGTTTGGCTGCACAACGCCAAATTGGTCGATACGGTTGGTGATGACGTTCTTGGCATCAGCCACGGTCTCGGCCACGCGGTCGCGAAGCACTTTCTCCACTTCGCTGTCGCTGCTATTCGTCTTCACCTCAGGCAATTGCTGTGTGGCGAACACTTCAGCAAGGTTGTGCCCCGGTGCATTGGCGCGATAATGCTTGATAAACAACGATATGAAGTCGTCCTGAGTGGTCTCTTCCTCTGCTCTGGCAGCCTTCATGGTTTTCACAAACACAGCGTCTTTCTTGTAACCGGCAAGATTCTCCACCAAGTCGGGCACTGAGACTTCGAGGATGACGTTCATGCCACCCTTAAGGTCAAGGCCAAGACCCACCTGTGTTTCCAAGCAATCTTGGTAAGAATAAAGTCCGAGCCATTTCACTGAGTCCTTGTAGTCCTGCTGAGCTACGGGGTCTTCGATTTTGGAAGCCTGCTTCTCCAGGTAACTCGACCCGAGGGAGAACGACAAATAGAAGATACTTGCCAGGGTCATCAAGACCGCTGTAACAATTACAATTCCTTTGTTTTGCATTTCAATTTTATGTTATTTAATTTGTTGTTTCTCGCCATTTTACGATATAGCGTGCAAAGATAGTCATTTTTTCAATTTTGTGAAAATTTCTATTGGATAATTATTCTTTTTTTAGGGATTAGTCCGTTTTTTTATAGTGGCAATGACGGGATAATGGTCTGAAATGTTGATTTTGGAGTCTATTTTACACGAACTAACCTCCCAATCATCCGAACAGAAGATGTTGTCGATGCGCACCATCATGCTGTACTTGTTGAACGAGAACCCTGGTCCGGTGGCTTTGGCCTTGTAACAGTCATCAAGATACTCCCCCACCCTTCTGTATGCGTATGAATTGGGTACGTCGTTGAAGTCGCCACAAAGAATGG
Source organism: uncultured Prevotellaceae bacterium (assembly GCA_946406585.1). Next base: position 3,137 of record CAMJLI010000197.1, read on the forward strand.
TGGGCATGTCCTTGTACTTCTGCAAATAGTCGGTTACCATTTTCACCTGGCGTGCCCGACGGGAGGCAGACTTGCATAATTTCCTTGGTATGGAACGTTCCTTTTTATCTATCTCCTTTTGCTTTATGATTTTTTCCACCTTCTTGCGTTCTTTTAATTGAAGTCCCACTGACTCAAAATGTACGTTGAGCAATAGTATGGTGTCCCCATCGACATCGAGGAAAAAAGCTGCACAATTGTTCTTCCTCGACTCAATCGGTATCAATTCTTTCTTTAGTATAGGATATTTGCTAAATACGCATATTCTTTCCATCCGATGACGGTCCACCATTGCAAAATGGGGATATAGTGGTTCCATTCCTTCGCAAAAAGGTTCGAATCTTCCTTTATAGGGTGAAACCTCCTGCAGACAAAGGATGTCGGAATTCATGTTTGCAAAACAATCAACAATATCATGCGTCTTGGCTTTCACAAGGCCGCAAACATTAAATGACGTAACCTTTATTCCATCCTTGCTATCATTGGATGTGAAGTTCACCGGACAATAATTCCTTATGGGTCCCCAGCACAAGAGGAACCCAAGCAATGGGATGACGGCATATTTGTAATTGAACAACAGCCAGAACACCAGGAATGCAGCATTGATTACCAGCGGCAAGGGAAAGACAAGAACCATAATCTCGGTAGAGGGATGCCGTGCCGGGTTAAACAGTCCTGCATACCCTGCAACGAGCAATGCCAAGACCACTGCCACATTCACAAAGGCAAGGATAATGCTTGTGTAACGCCTTACTTTTCCAAAGAAACTCATTTCACTTCTTGTTGCTGCTGTCAAAGAGGCGTTGTTTTTCCTCCTTGCTCAGACTGGCATATCCATTCTTGCGGATCTTGTCGAGTATTCGGTCTATTTCTTCCTCTTCGGCCTTTTTGTCTGCGTTGTAGTCCCAGTCCGACTTGTGCCTGATATCTCCGTCATTACCTCCTCTCTTGTGCCTTTCCCAGTTGTTGCGAAGGCGGTCGAAGAACTGCTGCCCGTTGCTTCTGCCATAAATGCCGCCTGTATCGGGATGCCGCTGCCAGTATTTGATGAGGAGGAAACCGAAGAAGGCACCACCAAGGTGTGCAAAATGCGCCACATTGTCACCGGGCGAGCCAAGTGCCATTGCCAATTCAATGCCTACATAAATGATTACAAACCACTTTGCCTTGATGGGCACGGGAAGTGGGAAAATGAAAATGCGCTCTTC
>CAMJLI010000198.1 GCA_946406585.1 uncultured Prevotellaceae bacterium
CAGTTTCCCAATTCAGTCCGTTGTCGATGTCATACTTGTAGTCCTTTCCTGTATACGGATTGGTGTAAGGCCAGAGATTTCTCTGGTCGGCAACGAGCCCGAACCCGCCGTTCTGTATGCAGTCTTCCAGCCAGGAGACGACCTGTTGCTTTGAGATGGAACCGCCCTCGTCAGCAGGAAGAGGCAATTCCGTCTTTTTGTAGAAGCCGGTATAGAAGAGCCATACGCGAGCCATCATGCCCTCGGCAGCCCATTTCGACACCCTTCCTTCTCCAAATTCCGGATACTTGATGGAAGGACCATATTCGATGGCTTTCTTCAAGTCAGAAGCTATTTGAGCATACACCTCGTCAGGAGTAGCCTTCGGCAGGTTTTGAGGCTCTGTTTTCAGTACGAGCGGCACCCCATTGAACACTTGAGCAAGGTTGAAATAATAGAAAGCCCTCAGGAAGTGTATTTCACAGAGCAGTTGGTTCTTCTTGCTGTCCGAGGTCCATCCCCTCACATTGTCAATGGTTTCAAGGGCGCTATTGGCGCGGTTGATGCCAGCATAACGCTGTTGCCATAGAGGTTTCATCCAGTCCACATAGGCGTTCATCAGCCTGTCCACGCCCTGTGCACCGATGTTGCTCTGGCTTCCACCTCCCAGACGGTCGTCGGAAGCTATATCGAAAATGAAGAAGGGGTCTTCCTCCGGGTCAGCCAGATTTCTGTTCATCACGGAGTAGATGCCGTTCACCATTTGTGTGGCATCAGTCTCGTTGACGGGGAAGTTGGAAGTATCTTTCATGGTGAGGCTTTCCGTGTCAAGGAAATCGTCACATCCCGCCAGCATCACGCACAAGCATGCGGACACCAGGTATAATATTTTTTTGTTCATGGTCTTCAAGGATTAAAAGTTGATGTTCAAGCCCACCTGCCACGAGCGTGATGATGGGTAATAACCACAATCGATGCCAGAGGCCCAGCTGGTACCATTACCGAATCCGACCTCTGGGTCCATGCCAGAATAGTCGGTGAAAGTGAACATGTTGCTTGCCGAGACATATACGCGGCACTTGGTGACGGGCAGTTTTCTGATAGCCCTCTTGAGGTCGTAGCCGAAAGAGATTCTGGAGATCTTGAAGAAGTCGGCATCCTCTATCCATACTCTTGATATTTCGGACATGTTGGCGGTTTTTCCGTCAGAGAACCTTGGGTATCTGTTTGTGCTCCCCTCCCCTGTCCAGTATTTGGTATACACATCCGTGCAGTAGTTGTCGTCTGGATGGTCGGAGAACTGTCTGTAACTCTTTGCCACCTGCTGTCCAAAGGATCCATACCCTGTAAGTGAGAAGTCGAAGCCCTTGTAAGCGAGATTGATATTTAGTCCCACGGTGTAGTCAGGGTTGGGATCGCCAATCATGGTCTTGTCCTCGTCACCCTTGTCTATCTTGCCGTTTCCGTTGTGGTCAACGAACTTGACATCGCCTGGCTGTATCGACTCACCTTGCAGGGAGTTGCTCTTTTCGCCGCCACAATGCTTGTTCAAATAATTCTGCAAGTCCTGCTCGTTTTGTATGATACCCTCCATTTCGTATCCCCAGAAATATCCAATGGGGTATCCCACCTGCAAGCGGTAGAGTTCGGCAGTGTTCTGTGCGATGGCATTGGAGCCGCCATGGATGATGCCTTCCGCATTTGCCAGTCGCGTAACCTCGTTCTTGTTGTGCGAGAGATTGGCAGAAACGCTGTAAACGAAGTCTTTCCCGATGTGGTCATTCCAAGAGAGATGAATCTCATAACCCTTGTTTTCGATGTCACCGCCATTGATGTATGGCGCTCCTGTTCCGTAAGACAGCAACACAGGTGCCCTCACCAGCCAGTCCTTGGTCTTCTTGTTGTACCAGTCGAACGACAGGGCGAGCCTATTGTCGAGGAAACGCGCGTCGAATCCCAAGTTGAGCTGTTCGGAAGTCTCCCATTTCACCTTTTCATTTGGCAATATGTTGGGATAAGCTCCGATGCCGGGGTTGTCTTTGCTGTCAAAGTAATATGGGTCGTCGAAAGCCACCGTTGCCACATATTGGAAGCTGGAGATGTTGCAGTTGCCGTTTTGTCCCCAGCTGCCCCTGAGCTTGAAGAAATAGAGCCAGTCTTTTGACCATTCCATGAAAGGTTCGTTGGTCATGATCCATCCTGCCGACACAGAGGGGAAGTAACCCCATCTCTTGCCACGCTTGAAGTTGGATGAGCCATCAGCCCTGAGCACGAGGGAGAGGAGGTACGTCTCGTTGTAATTGTAGTTGACACGTCCGAAGAAAGACGAGAGTGCGCCTTGGTCGTTGGGGCTTCCGCTGATGGAGGTGTAAGCCGGATCCACCACGTTGGCGTTGTTGATGTAGGCATGGTCGAACGAGCCAGGGAAGAGCGAATTGGAGTTGGTGGCTCCCACATTGCTTCCATAGCCCCATTTCTCCAATGATTGTCCAAGCAGGACGTCGACATTGTGCTTGTCGAACGATTTCACCCAGTTGGCGGTGTTTTCCAAAGACCATCTGATGTTGTATCCTTGATTCTGCCTTACATCGTCGTTAGGATTGGATTTTTTCGTACTCAACTCATAGACAGGCACATAACTGCGGCTTTCGGAGTGACGATAGTTCCATCCTGCGCTGGAGCGGATGGTAAGTTCCTCAATTGGAACAAACTCCAAGAAGAAATTGGTCTGGAGGCGATACCTGTTGGTGTAGCTGTTTCCCTCATCATATTTCATTGCAGCTAGTGGGTTTGCCATATCTGCGCTAAAGTCCCATTTGTCAGCTTGGATATCCTTATACTCATAGAGTTCTCCCTGGTCGTTGTATGCAGGCAGCAATGGCGACATTGCCAAGAGATTGCGTATGCTGTTGCCATAAATGCCTCCGATGGAAATACCCTTCTTCTTAGTGGCTGAGAAGGTGATGTTCTCTCCAAACTTCAGTATGTCCCTTCCATTCTTTTTGATGATGGAATAGTCGGAGTTAAGGCGTACAGTATATCTGTCGAACTTCGGTGTGGCGGGATAGCCTATGGTACCTGTCTGATGGTATTTGGAGAATCCGAGCGAGAAGCGTGAGACATCGCTTCCTCCCGTGATGTTGAGCGAAGCATTGTGCATTGGTGCGTTGTCCACCATAGTCTCATCCAGCCAGTTGGTGCCATTCCACGTGCCATTCATGATTTGCTGGTATTGCTTTGGAATCAATGTTGCCCAATCGTATGTGGAAACGCCTTGTATTTGGTAAGCCTTGTCGTTGATTTCCATATACTGCTTGGCATTCAGCGGCGTGACATCATTGGTGTTTGCATTCTGCCATCCAAGATATCCATCAAATGACACTTGCACATGGCCAGCCTTTCCCTTCTTTGTTGTCACGAGGATGACGCCGTTGGAAGCCCTGGCTCCGTAGATGGCACTGGATGCAGCATCTTTCAGCACATCAATAGACTCGATGTCGTTTGGGGAAAGGTATTCAATCGAGCCACCCGGCACGCCATCAATCACATACAAAGGAGTGTTGGAGCCAGCGGTGCCCATACCGCGGATGACAACCTTGTAGCTCTCACCAGGTTGGCCAGAGTTCATCACGATGTTCATTCCCGCAGCTTGGCTTTGCAATGCCCCGAAGGCATCCACAGCATTTGCGGCAGCGATGTTGTCGGCATCGACGTGCACGGTGGAACCTGTGACAAGTTTCTTGCGCTGCGTACCATATCCCACAACGACCACGTCGTTGAGCAATTCAGAGTCCTCCACCATGACTACTTTGACAGGCCTGCCCTCCACCACTCTCACCGTGGCGGTTTTGTAGCCGATATAAGAGATTTTCAGACTTGCACCTTTTGCAACGGACAGGGTGAATGTTCCATCAGCCCCCGTGAGTGTTCCATTGTTTGGTGCATCCACTTCAACGATGGTTGCCCCGACAATCGGTTGATTGCTCGTGTCGTAGACAACTCCTTTCACTTGCACGACAGACCTTGCCTGAAGGACTGTCTCCGCACCATGTGTGGTTTCCGCTGCCACGGGGACAGAAAAAGCCACCAGACCGGTACAGATCACAGAAAGAATTCTTCGAAATGTTGGCATAGTTAATAAAGTAATGAATAAGTGTGTAATAAAAAAATAAAAAAAGGTTTAAGGATGAGTGACCATTCACATGGCACCCGTAAAAATCTGCGAAACAAATAGTCTTTAGTTGGTTATTGTTGGCGAAATTACAATTATTTTTTTTATATTGCAATGATATTGTTGTGTTTTTTACAATTATTTTTTCAAAATGATTCAAACAATAGTTCGGTAATTTTAATCTTAAAAAATTAACAGAGGTTCTCATCTTCCT
>CAMJLI010000199.1 GCA_946406585.1 uncultured Prevotellaceae bacterium
TCCCCACCATGTAGCGGTATCCCATCCTTTCACAAGCCTCTGCCGCCTCGCGCAGGAGTGTGAAATCGGCTATGGGAGCGTATGAGCCGGGCATTTCATACTGCAAGGCATAATTGGAATTGGTGCAAGCACCCATCGCCACCACAAGGTCGCCAACATGCAAATCAGCATTGATGGAGCCAGCCGAACCAACCCTTACAATGGTCTTGACATCATAGAAATTATAAAGTTCATAGGTATAGATGCCGATGGAGGGCATGCCCATTCCGTGCCCCATGACACTCACCCTTTTGCCATCGTGAGTTCCTGTGAATCCCAACATCCCCCTGACATTATTAAATTGCACTGGGTTTTCGAGAAATCTCTCAGCCATGAACTTGGCACGCAGAGGGTCGCCAGCCATAATCACTGTTTCGGCTATTTCGCCATATTTTGCCCCTATGTGGGGAGTTGGTGTGTTTTCTTTCATAATACAGTTGTAATTAAGAGTTATTAGAAAATCATATTTATAGAGTCTGCCGTTGCCTTACTGCCTCAAAAAGGAGTATGGCGGCACTTACCGACACATTAAGAGAGTCAAGCTGCCCCAGCATTGGAATTCTAATGTGCGCATCAGCAGCCTCTCGCCAGATGGAAGTCAAACCTGTTGATTCCGTTCCCATGACTATTGCCGTAGCCTTTCGCATGTCGGTATCATAATACAGTTTTGAATCTTGCAACTGAGCAGTCAGGATTCTTATGTCATTATGCTTCAAGAAACCGATGCATTCCTCAGAAGTGCAAGCCACACAAGGCACAGTGAAGACAGCTCCAATCGAACTGCGTATCAAGTTGGGGTTGTAGATGTCGGTGAGAGGGTCGCAAACAACCACTGCATCTGCCTTGGCTGCATCGGCACTACGCAAGACAGCGCCCAAATTGCCTGGTTTTTCCACTGCCTCCAACACGATTATGAGAGGCTGCTCGCCCAATATAAGGTCTTCCAATGCAGTATGTCGTACTTTCAAGACCGCCACCACCCCCTCCGTTGTGCCGCGATAGGCAATTTTTGCATACACAGGTTCCGAGACTTCATAAATCACGCCATGCTGAGTGTATTTGATGATTTCATCCACCTCGTCTCCAGTTCCCATCAGTGCGGGGCACACAAACACCGAGTCCATGACGTACCCAGCCTTCATGGCATGCATGATTTCCCTTCTTCCCTCCACAACGAAGAGTCCTGTCTGTCTTCGTGTGGAAGATTTCTGTTGCAAGGCAATCAGCTGCTTCACCTTAGGATTATGCATGCTTGTTATGACATTGTCATTCATAAGCTGGTGTAAATACATTAAAGATGTTTTCCTACAATGTGTTTTTGCAAAATTAAAACATTTTTTTGAAATATCATGTCAATTCAAGAAGAAAAATCTTTTGACCTTCAAGACTCGGCAAAAAACATAGGCACATGATGCAACTCTGCACCCCACTCGTTGAAAAATAAGCATAAAATGCAATCGATTAAACATAAACACCAACTTATGTTTTAGATTTACATAAAAAAAGACTATATTTGCACCTAAAACTATTGAGAAGAAACAACAATAGGACATAACCCAATTAAAATAACCTTAAAACACAAAAAACATGACTGCTAAAATTGCATTTTTCGACACCAAGAGTTACGACCGAGAGACTTTCAACAAAGTGAACCAAGAATTTGGTTTCGAAATGAAATATTACAAAGAGAGGCTAAGCATGAACACCGTATCCCTGACCCAGGGAATGGATGCCGTATGCATCTTCGTGAATGCCGAATGCGACGCACGCGTGATAGAGCGCATGGCAGAATATGGGGTGAAATTGATTGCCCTTCGCTGTGCCGGTTTCAACAATGTTGACGTGCGCGCAGCCAAAGAGCATGGCATTCGCGTGGTACGTGTGCCAGCTTATTCACCTCACGCCGTAGCCGAGTATGCCGTCACCCTGATGCTTACGCTCAACCGCAAAGTGTATCGTTCGGTATACCGCACACGTGAAGGCAATTTCAAGCTCAATGGCCTGTTGGGATTCGACATGCACGGCAAGACCGTCGGCCTTATCGGCATGGGGCGCATCGCCAAGGAGCTCATCAAGATACTCCGTGGCTTCGGAATGAATTGCCTTGCATACGACTTGTATCCCGACAAGCAGTTTGCAGAAGAGCATCAAGTGAAGATAGTCACACTCGACGAACTTTATGAGCAGTCGGACATCATCTCGCTTCATTGTCCGCTTACAGAGGATACGAAGTTCATCATCAACAGCGACTCCATTACCAAGATGAAATTCGGCGTGATGATCATCAACACTGGTCGTGGCAAGCTCATCAAGACGGAAGACCTTATCGACGGACTGCGCACCCACCAGGTTGGCTCGGCAGGCTTGGACGTATATGAAGAAGAAGCCAACTATTTCTATGAGGATCGTTCAGACAAGATGATTGACGACGACAAATTGGCTTTGCTGCTCATGATGCCAAATGTCATCATCACCTCACATCAGGCATTCTTCACCCGAGAGGCCACACAGAACATCGCAATCACGACACTTCAGAACATCCTCGACTTCATGGAAGGGAAAGAGCTGGTGAATGAAGTGAAATAAAGACACAAAGAGAATGACAGGCTGAAGCTCAAGCTTCAGCCTTCAAACAAGGAGTGGAGAAAGCTTTTGTTTCAAAAGCTTTCTCATTTGTATGACATTCAAAGAAAACAGAAATACATTCTTGCAACAAGAAAAAAGCATGCTATCTTTGTACAAAAAAAGTAAAAATAGTCTTTATATGCATTACACACAAAAACTGGCAGCCACTGGAATCGCCGTGTTTATTTGCAGCATGGCAATGATGGCACAAACGGGCAAGGAATGGGACGACCCAACAATAACAAGTGTCAATCGTGAAACAGCCCACACCCTGGCAATACCCATGGGCTCAGAAGGAGAGGTTACAAACAACGACCCTTCAGCTTCACCCTACTACCAATCACTTGACGGTGAGTGGAAGTTCTATTGGGTGAACACCCCCTCCAAGGCAACCACAACATTATGTGCCAAAGACTATGACGACTCATCGTGGACAACCATCGACGTGCCATCAAGTTGGCAGGTCTGGGGACTCCGGCATGGCAAGTCGTGGGACAAGCCCCTATACTGCAATGTAGCCTACCCCTTCTCTTTCAACGAGTCCACCTACAGCGTCATGGCCTCTCGTCCGAGTTGGTTTACATATAACAGTTCCATGCCCAACCCTGTAGGCACCTACCGCCGCACATTCACCCTGCCATCCAATTGGGCAGGGCGAGACATTTATGTTCGTTTCAACGGTGTAGGCCACGGCTATTATCTTTGGGTTAACGGCCAGCGTGTTGGCTATTCAGAAGACTCCTACCTTCCTTCGGAATTCAACATCACCAATTATCTTACAGAAGGCGAAAACAGCATAGCCCTGCAAGTCTATCGTTTCACAAGCGGTTCTTTCTTGGAATGCCAGGACTACTGGCGACTGACCGGCATACAGCGACACTGCTTCCTCTGGGCAGCGCCAAAGAGCCAGATTCGCGACTATTTCTTCACCACCGATTTGGACAACACCTACACCAATGCGAAAGCAAACGTGAAAGTGACGCTGACAGGAGTTGACGCCGTCAAGGACGGCACTGTAGAGGTACGCATCAAGGACGGTGCCGCCACCATAGCAGAAGCCTCGGCCACGGCACAATCACAACTTAGTCTCGACATGGATGTGAAGGGTCCCCGTCTTTGGAGTGCGGAGACGCCCAATCTATACGACCTGGTACTTGTGTTGAAAGATGCCAATGGCAATACCGTCGACATACGTGGTGGCAAGGTTGGCTTCCGCGAGGTAGCCATCCGTTCTGACGGTGCACTGACAATCAACGGTCGCCGCATGGTGTTCCATGGTGTCAACCGCCACGACTTCTCCCCCATCGACGGGCGTGCCATCAGTGATGCCGAGATAGAAGAAGACATCAAGACCATGAAGCGGTTGAACATCAATGCCGTACGCACTTCCCACTATCCAAACGACCCCATATTCTATGACCTCTGCGACAAGTACGGCCTTTATGTCCTTGCCGAAGCCAACGTGGAATGCCACGCCAACATGAAATTGTCCTCCGTGGAGAAGTTCCGCAATGCCATGGTGGAGCGCTCCCAAAACCACGTTCGCTGGATGCGCAACCACGTATGCATCTTCATCTGGTCGTTCGGCAACGAGTCAGGCAATGGAGAAAACTTCCGATACGTATCACAAGCCATCAAGC
>CAMJLI010000200.1 GCA_946406585.1 uncultured Prevotellaceae bacterium
AGCAGCGGGGTACACTCATGTTTGAACTGCAGCAGTTCTTCGTCCGTGAAGAAGTGGGACGGGTCGGTGAGCTTCTGCAGCTTGTCTTGGAACTGCTGCACTTCTTTTGCGCATTCCTGGGCTTTCGCTTTTAGGCGTTTTTGTTTTCCGATAGCGAGGAGCGCAACGACAGCTGCGATGAAGACGATGATGGCTATAGTGAGAGTTATGATATACATAATATGGTTTTTTGCTACCCTTTCAGGTGAGTTTTTGAGTGTCTTATTTGCACAATTGCAGTGCAAAATTACTGAAAAAATGGCAAAAAACCAATTCTTATGGTGCCATGTGTTTAATCTTGTTATGATTGAGGTAACAGTCTTTCATCTTTTTGTGGAGGGTATTGATTAATTTGATATTTTTGCACTACCTTGGGTAGTGTCGATGACTGCCCATGTAAATGCTGTTATTGAGGCTCATGATCACCATGTATAGCTTTAACAGTTTTCTCTTCATCCTGAAAAAGTTCAGAATCGTGTTCCCCGTTCAGGTTTGAGACACCACTTTCTGAGTGTGCCACCCATCAGGGTGAAATCGTCATCAAGAATCCCTTTTCATATCCATTATTTCCTCCTGTGCTGCTCACGATACGACAGTTCCGACTCCAGCAGGCTATGGTTCACTTCTCCCACGTCGGTGTATAATCTCTTGGGGCCAATATTCTCGCCTTCATTGACTTTGATGTTGTCAAGAGTCTTCTTCACCTCCTCGTCATTCATCGCATCGATTATCGGGTGGCTCAGGAATCGCTCGTTCACCATCTCCCATGCCTTCTTTCCGGTCTTGCCCGTGAAAGCCTCGCTCTTCTTCAGGTCGTCACCTTCGTAGCTGTAGAATATGCGACACAGGTCGTGTTTGTAGTCATGCACCAACACATAGTGTTGGTTTCCGTTGTGGAAATGGTCATAACCCATCTGTTCAGGTCTGTCGTTGGTGTCATCAGGTTCAGACATCCTCCGGAGCACTTGCTTCATCTCTCTTAGCGACTCATCATCCGATGATACTGTCACTTTGCCGTCAGTGAATTTCAAACCGGCAATACCGTCGATGCCATAGATTCGGTCTACGTGTCCTTCGGCTTTGAGATTGCCCAAAACACTTTTCAGATATGAGTTAATCTCGCTGATGCCTTCCCACATAAAATCGGGCATATCGCCACTTCCGTTGATGTTCGCATAAGGCTCACTGAAAGTAATGTTTACGCTCGACGAGGGTGCATCCATCACTTCAAACTTTGGCTTGTAGAAACCTTTGGAGCGATACATTTTGTGTTTCTCTATCAGCTCGAGGCAATGGGTCATCACCTTCATATCCACCTCTATGGTTATCTCTTCGCCAGGGCAGTCGCCGCTCATGGTAAGAAGCCGTTTTTCTGTCTCCCCGTCCTTTCGCAGGTAGCAGACCTCGCCTTGGAGTGGATCCATACCTCCTCCGTAGCTGAAATGGTATGACATAAACTCACCTTCAGGCATTTTCCGGTTTTGTGCGCATGCATTCAGGCAAACGAATGTCAGTGTTGTCAAGACTAAGATGGTAAGGATAAATAGCGGTTGTTTAAACATATCTCAGTTATTTTTGGTAATGAAATAAATGAATTAGTAAACATGGCATCACAGGCACATATAATCGTGACGGGGTTGCTGTGGCAGTGCCATTTGGAGTTGAGTAGGGGGGCTTACATCAGCAGATGAGTTCGGGATGTCTGGCCATGAGGTAGTCACCCATCTCACTGAGGGCATTGGCCATTGTGAAGAGGTCGGTGATAGGGGTTCCGTCAAGGTCGGTGATTTTGTAATTCTTGCTGTATTGGCGCTCGAGGAACTTGCAGACAAGACCGTTCTGTTGGTCTGTGATGACCCAGTAGCCCGGGTCTGATGACTCCTGGACGAGGAACCGTTCTTTGGTGGATGGTTCGAGTTCCTCAGAGTCTATCAGCTGTATGCTCTCTATTTCGTTGTCACCGATAAGTCTCTCGGTTTCTTCTGTCGTGGCGATTTTGTCCACGGCATCTTCGAGAGAGTCTGCTTCGGCTTTCGCGTCAATCACGTTATGGTCAGAGAGATAGATTTTGATATGGTATCTTCGCATCGTTTTTGGATTTCTTAGTAGAAACAAAGGTATTGAAAAACTTTGAGAGAGGTGATGAAAGTTGTGGATTTATCACAGATGTGATATTAGAATGTTGTTTTATATGTTGAAATATCGATGTTGGTTGTGCAATTTTTGTTCTTACAGTTTATACTCAAAGGGTGCGGCGGGCAATCCTGCCTTGTTGCGCAGGTTGGGCTGCGCTGTCTCGTCGTAGCCGAAGCGAATGACAGGATGTGCCAGACTCTCCGGGATGTGCAGGATGACCTTGTTGCCGTCGATGGTGGCGTCCTCTTTCCGGAAACTGCCGTAGTTGCGGGTGTTCGCCCAGAACCAGTCAGGCTGTTTGCCGTCGCTGGTGACGAGACCGCCGTCGCAATGGTCGAACTCCAGTATGACCTTGTCGCCATCACGGGTGACGCCCTTCAACGTCGGACCTTGGCACTCCACGTGAGAGAAGCCGTAGGTGTGGTTCAATGCCCATCGGCAGAGCCGCTCACCCACAATCCATTTGTAGGGTGGGTGGATGTCGTTCAGCACGTCGGGGATGTCGGTGGTCACCACCATGCCCGTGTTCTTCTGCCGCATGGCCTCTGCCTGTGCCGTCCAGAACCGGGGCAGGTCTATCCATGTCTTCTGTACGATATCCTCCCGGCGTATGGAATAGAGGTAAGGGGAAATCTGCACATAGTAGAAAGGCAGGTCGTCATCATTCCATAATCCGCGCCATACGTTGACTAGCTGCTCCTGTTTCGCAGTATATACGTCTGTTTCGCCCAAGTCCAGAAGATTCGCTTCGCCCTGATACCATAGGAACCCACGCAGGGCATAGCCTGTGAGCGGACGGATGAGGTGTTCGTACATCGGGCGGCGACCTGGTGTCTTGCCATCGGGAATCCATTCCTCTATGCGTGTGCCGCCCCATGATGACGAGATGAAGCCCACGGGCACCTGCAGCGAGTCCTGCAACATGCGTGCGAAGAAATAGGCTGCTGCAGAGACAGGCTTCAGTGAGGTGGAGTCCACCCGTTGCCAGCCGTCCGTGGGCAGCACGTCGCTGTTCAGGTCCGGCCTCACATAGAGCACGCGGATGTTGGGATTGTTGGCCTCACGCCACGCCTTCAGTTGGTAGTCGGCATCGCCTCTCTGGGGTTTCCTGTATCTCGGATGGTTGTTCATTGAGTACTCCATATTGGACTGTCCGGAGGCCAGCCACACCTCTCCCACGAGCACATCCGTCAGGCGGATCTTGTTCTTTCGTCCGCTGATGGCCATCACCTGCGGTCTGCTGTTGGCTGGCATTGCTTTCAGTGTCACACGCCACAGGCCGTCATTATCAGCAGTCGTGCTCAATGTTTGCTTGCCAAACGACACCTTCACTTTCTCGCCTGCATCAGCCACACCCCAAATGCTAACAGGTTTCTCTCTTTGCAGCACCATGTGGCTGCTGAATGCCTCGGCCACCTTTACCTCTGCTTGTGCTGTTGCTGTCAGTGTCAGCATGGCCGCCATTGCGATTAGCAGTTTTCTCATATTATGTCTTGATTTGTCTTACGGGTGGCAAATATACGAAAAAACTCTCGTGCATGGTGAAAAGTTGGTCTCGAAAGTTGTTACTTTCTTTTCCAAGGTATCCGTCTTAGTCTTTCAGACCCATGGTAGTGATATAAGGGTTGAGAAATGGGATGACAGCTGTACCTGTTCCTCACCAAATCCAGGAACAGGCCATTGGTATCTTTGGTGCTCACACTCGCTGCACAGAAGCCTTTCAGTGTGCATAATTCGTCGTGTGAGTTTTCGCAAAAACAAAAATCCCCAGAAGCGTGTTGAAGGCTTCTGGGGATTTTTCCAAACGGCTGAGTTCTGACCGATTGCTACCGCCTTTTTCGTTCCTTTTGGCCCTTAGACACACCCATATTTCTATAGGTAAGCGGCATACGGACAGGTTTGAAAACCTGCAAACACTACTCCCACACTATGTAAAGTACTCCTTTCACCCTTGGCTCTTGCGGATGCAGAGGCTGCCGCCTCTTACCAATTGACTACTTGTTTCGTTTTGGAGCTTTCATTGCGTTACTCACCCCATCCACGTATTGCAGTGGAACAACCGTATTTTCGTACGGGAGTGCACAACACTTTTGCTGATGCGAATGAAGAATGGATGTAGAAA
>CAMJLI010000201.1 GCA_946406585.1 uncultured Prevotellaceae bacterium
CCAAGGAGGAAATAATAACAATGTATCTCAACTATTTCGATTTCCTCTATAATGCCATCGGTGTAAAAAGTGCTGCCAAGACTTATTTCAACAAAGACCCGAAAGATTTGTCTGTCGTGGAATCGGCTACTCTTGTCGGTCTTTGCAAAAACCCTTCTTTCTTCAATCCCGTGAAATACCCCGACAGATGCCTGGAGAGAAGAAACATCATTCTCACGCAAATGTACAAAGGTGGATACATCTCTGAACAGGAATGCAGGCAATATCTGGTGGAACCACTTAAACTTGACTTCCAAAAGTCGGGCGACAGGGAAACTGCGCTGGGAATAGCACCATATTTCCGTGAATATCTCAAGCAATATATGTCGGCGAAAAAACCTGACAGGAAAGATTATCCTGATTGGAAATTGGCTCAATTCCATATGGATTCGATAGCATGGGATACAGACCCGCTTTTTGGGTGGTGCAACAAGAACACACGACGGGGTGGACAGCCTTACAATATCAACACCGACGGACTGAGAATCTATACCACTATAGACACCAGAATGCAGAAATATGCCGAGGAAGCTGTCATCGAACATCTTTCACAAACTCTGCAACCGGCTTTCAATTCCCAAATCAGGGGTAGCGCAAGAGGACCGTTCTCGTCGAAAATGTCAAGGCAGGATTACGAAAGGGTCATGAATAGGGCTATCAAGCAGAGCCATAGGTACCAGATCATGAAGCAGCAAGGAGCTTCAGAAGAGGAAATAAAGAAGAATTTCAATACGCCTGTCAGAATGACGGTCTTCACTTACGGAGGAACAGGAGAAGTGGACAAGGTGATGTCTCCTCTTGATTCCATCCTTTACTACAAGCAGTATCTGAGAGCCGGATTCATGAGCATGGACGTGCATACCGGTGCCGTGAAGGCATATGTGGGCGGACCTA
Source organism: uncultured Prevotellaceae bacterium (assembly GCA_946406585.1). The sequence continues at coordinate 934 of CAMJLI010000201.1, forward strand.
ACTATGAGTATTTCCAATACGACATGGCAATGGTTGGCAGAAGACAGGTGGGTTCCACCATCAAGCCTTATCTGTATTCTCTTGCCATGGAGAATGGATACACTCCTTGCGACTTGGCTCCAAATAGGGCACAGACATATTATGTGGCAGGTGGAAGATGGACACCAAGAAATGGCAGCCGTGCAAGATATGGCGCCATGGTGACCTTGAAGTGGGGACTTCAACAGTCCAACAACTGGATTTCTGCATACCTCATGAACAAGTTCCATCCTCAGGCTTTGGTTGACTTGCTGAAGAAATATGGCATCAACAACCCGAATGTGAAGGCTACCATGGCTCTCTGCCTCGGTCCTTGCGAGGTTACTGTGGGAGAAATGGTGAGTGCTTACACCACCTTCGCCAACAAGGGTATCAGATGCGCTCCTTACATGGTGACGCGTATCGAGGACAGCGAAGGCAACATAATTGCCAATTTCCACCCCATATACAATGAGGTGATTAGCGAAAGCAGCTCTTACAAGATGCTCGAACTTCTTAGGGCTGTGGTTGAAGGTGGTACGGGACGTGGTGTCAAGGCAAGCGTTTCTGGTGAGATAGGTGGCAAGACGGGTACTACCAACAACAACGCTGATGCTTGGTTCATGGGCATCACACCGCAGCTCGTGAATGGTGTCTGGGTGGGAGGCGAAGACCGTGACATCCACTTCTATTCAATGGCGCTCGGACAGGGTGCCAAGGCGGCGTTGCCTATTTGGTCGAAATACATGAGAAAAGTGTATGCCGACGCCAGCCTCGATTACTCCTCGAGCGTGAAATTTGACGTTCCCAAGGATTTCGATACCTGCGAGGACAAACCAACTGCAGACGACTATACAATAGAGGACATTTACGAATAATGAATTCCATTTCTTAATTAAAGCAACATCCCAGCTATGAGACAAATCATAACACATTTTACCGACGACGACTTGTACAAACTTTCCATGTGTTGCGCCGTAATCGACAACTATCCAAGGGCTATGGTGAAATACATGTTTGTGGATAGGAACAATACTGTTTATCCGGAAGGTTTCGCCGATGAACTCAACAGGCAGGTTGAGGCTCTTGAGAGTGTCTCTGTCACCCAGGAGGAAATTGATTTCATGAAAAGGAAGTGCTACTATATACCTAATTGGTTCTATCCTTATCTGAAGGGATTCAAGTTCTCAAAGGAATGGGTGAAGGCTTGGCAAGATGAAGAAGGACATCTGCATTTGCAAATAGAGGGATATTGGGCAAACACAATACTTCTTGAAGTGAAATTGCTTGCCATCATTTCCGAATTGTTCTATATCATGACAGGCCAAACAGACAAGTTGGATTATGACAAGTATTACGAAAAGGCATACAACAAGGCCGAACGTCTTCTCGGGGCAGGATGCGTGTATAGTGACTTCGGAACGAGAAGAAGGGCTTCGCTTCAAGCTGAGGATGTTGTGGTAAGGGCAATGAAAGACTGCCAGCTGTCCAAGAAATGGGATGGAACATTTGTGGGAACAAGCAATGTGTATCTCGCAATGAAATATGACCTTACTCCGGTAGGGACAATGGCTCATGAGTTTATATGCGCCATCGCTGCCATGTATGGTCCACAGATGGCCAACCACATGGCCATGAATGCATGGAGGCACACTTTCCGCGGGGCATTGGGTACCTTCCTTTACGATAGCTTCGGATGGCATTTGTTCAGCCTCAATTTCTCTGAGGATTTCGCCAACTTGTTCAAGGGATTGCGTATTGATAGCGGCGACAATTATGAACAACTGCACAAGATTGTTGACAAATACCATTCTCTCGGTATCGACCCACGGTCCAAACAGGTCATCTTCAGCAATGCTCTTGATACCGACAGGGCCATTCAGATCCACGAATATGCAAAGGACTTGTGCCAGCCCTCGTTTGGCATAGGAACGCATTTCACTAACGACTTCGATGGTCTCGCTCCCATGAACATCGTGATAAAGCTCGTGGCTGCCAAGATTACTGAATCTTGGGATTTCTATAATGACACGTGCAAAATCAGCGAGGATAAAGGAAAACATACCGGCAAACCTGAAGTCATTCGCCGGTATATGGATACTATTAATTTCAAAGAGGACTAAGTCTCTTAGTATTTTATTCCAAGGCCATCAAGGATGCCGCGAATCTCATTGGCTACACCCATTATGCCGTTGATCGCTCCATCCTTGATGCCTTTTGCCATATAACGGGCGCATTGGCTCTCAAGTTCGCCGATGGTTTTCCGCTCGGCGGGGGTGTAGTCGAATTTTGCCATCTTCTTGCGTATCTTCCAGAAGTCCTGGACAGCATTCTCCCAGTCTTTTGTCGTATAATAACTCCCATTGTCGCGAATGTCATTTGCCAGTCGCTCCATTTGGCTAATCGCTGATTGCTTGGTGGAACAAGAGGTGATGACAGTCATACTGGCCATGCATATCATCAATGCCACCATGGTCTTTCTGATGCTCATAGTTGTTCTATTTCGTTTTTTGGGTTTCAATTGTAATTGTATGGTGGCAAATATATTAAAAAAAAGCGAAACGAATCTCTTGCGTAATAAATAATAAGTTTTTTTAACCCGAATTGTTCTTTATGAATCCAAGGTGTAACAGCGTATGGCATGAGCAAAATGCCTGCTTATGAAAACACCTGATAGACGCACGCCGAAACAATCCACGCCACTGCTGTGGTGTAGAATGCAGCAAACAAAGCCCAACGCCAACTGCCTGTCTCGTTCTTGATGGCGGCTATCGTGGCTATGCACGGGAAATAAAGCAACACAAAAAGCAGGAAACAGTAGGCCACCAATGGCGTGATGCCTTCTGCCGACATTTTGTCGTGCAGGGTGCTGTAATGGCTCTCGCGCTCTTCCGACTCGTCATCGGCAACCTCTTCCTCGCCTGTATACAGTACTCCCATGGTGGATGCAACAATTTCCTTTGCGCCCACACCGGCTATCAGTCCTACATCAAGCTTCCATGTGAAACCTTGTGCTTTGAATATCGGCTCTATGGCCTTGCCAATGTGCCCTATGTAGCTGGCCTCTTGTTGTTCTTGTTTCGACAGGCTGTCGTCATGAGGGAAGTAGCCTAATGCCCATACCACAATGCTGGCCACGAGGATTATGCCTCCCATCTTCTTAAGATATTGCTTGCCTTTCTCCCATGTGTGACGCAGCATGGCCTTGCCTGTGGGGATGCGGTAGGGGGGGAGTTCCATGACAAATGGAGTGTCCTCGCCCTTGATTACAAACCGGCTGAAGATGCGGCTCATTATCACTGCGGTGAATATGCCTATCACATATAGTGAT
>CAMJLI010000202.1 GCA_946406585.1 uncultured Prevotellaceae bacterium
CTGCTGCTGGCACAAGGCACCGAGGGCATCGCCGTGGGACTCACGTCGAAGATACTGCCTCACAATTTCTGCGAGCTATGCCAGGCAGCCATCAGCTACCTGAAAGGCGAAGACTTCAAGTTATACCCCGACTTCCCCACCGGCGGCTCCATCGACGTAAGCAGATACAACGACGGACAGCGAGGCGGCGGACTTCGTGTAAGGGCAAAGATAGAGAAACTTGACACCAAGACTCTCGTCATACGCGAAATACCTTTCAGCAAGACCACCACGACACTGATAGAGTCGATACTGAAAGCCATCGAGAGGAACAAGATAAAGGTGAAAAAGGTGGACGACAACACCGCCGCCAACGTGGAGATACTGGTTCACCTCGCCCCCGGCGTGTCGTCGGACAAGACCATCGACGCCCTATATGCCTTCACCGACTGCGAGATAAACATCTCGCCCAACTGCTGCGTGATAGTGGACAAGAAGCCGATGTTCCTCACGGTGAGCGACCTGCTACGCGCATCCACCGACAACACGAAGGAACTGCTGCGCAGAGAACTGGAAATACGCAAGGGCGAACTGCTCGAACAACTGCACTTCGCATCATTGGAGAAAATCTTCATCGAGGAGCGCATATACAAAGGCAAGCCATTCGAGAACGCCCCCGACATGGATTCCGCCTGTGCATACGTAGACGAACGGCTGACACCCTTCTACCCGCAATTCATCCGCGAAGTGACGAAGGACGACATCCTCCGGCTGATGGAGATAAAGATGCACCGCATCCTGAAATTCAACAAGGACAAGGCCGACGAACTGATAGCACGCATCAAGGAAGAGATAGAGAGAATAGACTACGACCTTGCCCACATCGTGGACTATACAGTGAAATGGTTTGAGTTCATTCTCGAAAAATACGGCAGCGGCCATCCCCGCCTCACTGAAATCAAGAATTTCGACACCATAGTGGCCTCGAAGGTTGTGGAAGCCAACCAGAAGCTATACATCAACCGCAACGATGGCTTCATAGGCACAGGACTGAAGAAGGACGAGTTTGTGTGCAACTGTTCCGACATCGACGACATCATAGTGTTCTATCGCGACGGAAAATACAAGGTGGTGAAAGTGGCGGAAAAGATTTTCGTGGGCAAGAACATCCTGCACGTGCAGGTGTTCAAGAAGAACGACCAGCGCACCATCTACAACGTGGTGTACCGCGACGGCAAGCGCGGCAGCTACTTCATCAAGCGCTTCAACGTGACAAGCCTCGCCCGCGACAAGGAATACGACATGACACAAGGCACGCCCGGCTCGCGGGTGGCATATTTCACATGCAACCCCAACGGCGAGGCGGAGGTCATCAAGGTGACGCTGGAGCCCAACCCGAAATTAAAGAAAATATTCCTGGAACGCGACTTCTCGGAGATACTCATCAAGGGACGTGGCAGCAAGGGCAACCTTCTCACCAAATACCCCATCCACCGCATAGCACTGAAGAGCCACGGGCACAGCACCCTTGGCGGAAGGAAGGTGTGGTGGGACCCGGACGTCAACCGCCTGAACTACGACGAGCACGGACAATTGCTTGGCGAGTTCAACGAGGGAGACTCGGTGCTCGTGGTGCTCGAAGGCGGAGAATTCTACATCAGCAACTTCGACACCAACAACCACTATGAGTCGAACATACGATTCGTGGAGAAATGGAAGCCGGAAAAGGTGTGGAGCGCAGTACTCCTCGACGCCGACCAGCAGGGATTCCTATACCTGAAACGCTTCAAGATGGAAGCCACCAAGAAGCACCAGAACTATCTGGGCGACAACCCGGAAAGCAAGGAGATGCTGCTCACCGACCAGCCATTCCCACGTATCCAAGTAAACTTCGGAGACACCGACGCCGGACGAGAGCCACTCGTTGTTGACGTGGAGGAATTCGTGGGTGTGAAAGGCTTCAAGGCCCGCGGCAAGCGCATCACCACTCTCCATGTGGAGTCGGTGGAAGAGCTGGAACCAACACGCTTCCCTGAACCCGAAGAAGAAGAGGACACCAACCAAGAAGAAGAGGTGGAGAACCTGGACCCAGACAAGGACAAGACTGAGCAGCAGATAATCACCGAACTCACTGGCGAGCAATTCCTATTCGACGACAATGATTTTTAACCCTCAGTCACCCACCCCCTTTTGGCTCTCCCTGCGAGCGATGGCGGCGATGGCGGTTTTCCTGCTGCCGCTGTCCTCTCGTGCACAGGAGGAAGCCAGCCGCAACGATGACGCCTCCACGAAATGCAAGATAGTGACCAACGCCAAGATGGTGTCGATAGGAACCACCAACATCCTTGACACCTATCTCTCACCCGAAAAATACAACGGGCTGGAGGTGAGGTTCATCTCGCACACCATGCGCGATGTCCCAGGCAAGAAATGGCAACAGCAGATAATGCACCAAGGCATCGTTGCCTCTGCCGACGACCGTTCGGGCAAAGGAAACCTATTGGAGGGAATCTACAACTTGAACTACGCCCTCCAAAAGTCCTTCCGACTAATGAACGACCGTTTGGAACTACATGTTGGCGGCATGGCCGACCTGCAGTTTGGTGCCGTTTACAACAGTCGCAACCAGAACAACCCGGCACAGATAAGGATGTCGATGCAAATAGGTCCTGCAGCCTCTGCGAAATACGACTTCCCCCTGTTCCACAAGCCATGGAGCGCGCGATATGAGTTGTCGCTGCCCGTGCTGGGCGTGATGTTCAGTCCCAACTACGGCCAGTCGTATTACGAAATATTCTCCCGAGGCAACTACGACCACAATGTGGTGTTTACCACCCCGTTTTCAGCTCCATCACTACGCAACATGTTTACCATAGATGCGACCATCTGGGGCGTGGTGTTGCGCTTGGGATACCTTGGCGACTTCCAGCAAGCCAAGGCCAACAGTCTGAAACAGCACTCCTACAGCCATGCGGTAGTGATAGGTGTGGTGAAAAAACTGAAAATATCCAAACTATGAAACCAACAGTCGCAAAGTGGTTGTGGAGGGCGATGTCGTGTGTTTGCCTGCTATGCATGGCCACAGGATGCATCGACGAAGAAGAATACCCCGACAACCCGCGTGGAAACATGGAAGCCCTATGGCGCATCATAGACGAGCACTATTGCTTCCTCGACCTCAAGAAGGCGGAGTATGGCCTTGACTGGGATGAGGTTCACTCCCGCTATTCGGTACGTGTGAATGACGGGATGAGCAAGAAGCAATTGTTCGAGGTCCTCTGCGACATGCTCTCGGAACTGCGCGACGGCCATGTCAACATCAACAGCTCGTTCGACTTTGGCCGTGAATGGAGCTGGCAGGAAAACTACCCTGCCAACGTGAGCGACACCCTTCTGCGACGCTATCTCGGCACCGACTACCACATCAGCAACGGCATGCAATATCGAGTGCTTGACGACAATATCGGCTATGTGCGCTATTCCAGCTTCAGCAACGAACTTGGCACCGGCAACCTCGACGAGATACTGCTTGCGCTGGCTCCCTGCCGCGGCCTCATCATCGACATCCGCGACAATGGTGGCGGCCTGCTGACATCTGCCGAGAAGCTTGCCGCCCGTTTCACCAACAAGGACCTGATGGTGGGCTACATACAGCACAAGACAGGCAAGGGCCACAACGACTTCTCGTCGATGGAAGAGCAATGGTTGAAACCCGCCAAAGCCGTCAGGTGGCAGAAAGGTGTTGCCGTGCTAACAAACCGTGCCGTGTTCAGTGCCGCCAACGAATTTGTGAAATACATGAAATGCTGTCCGAAGGCAATCATCGTGGGAGACCACACTGGCGGTGGTGCCGGCCTGCCATTCTCCAGCCAGCTGCCTTGTGGATGGAGCGTCCGCTTCTCCGCATGTCCGATGTACGACCGCGACAAGCACAGCACCGAAATGGGCATAGAGCCCGACCATAAAGTAGGCCTCACCACAGAAGACTTTCTCCGTGGCAAGGACACCATAATAGAGACCGCCAGACGATTGCTGACAAAACCGTGATGTAGGAAGATGCGGCAAGAGAAGGAGATACGACGGGAGGTATCATCAAGACATATAATATATTATGATCAAGACACATAATATGATGTTGCAAGGCAAGTTTTTTTGATTTTTTGTCGAAGAATTTGGAGTAATCAATTATTTATTGTACCTTTGCCGACCGAATAAGCGCTTGTGGCGGAATTGGCAGACGCGCTAGACTTAGGATCTAGTGTCTCACGACGTGAAGGTTCGAGTCCTTTCAGGCGCACA
>CAMJLI010000203.1 GCA_946406585.1 uncultured Prevotellaceae bacterium
AGCAGGAGGAGTTGGAAAAGATGCAGACCAAAGAGCGTGAAAAACTGGAAGAACTGTCTGGACTGAGTGCAGAAGAGGCCAAGCACAGGCTTGTGGAAAGTCTTAAGGACGAAGCAAGAACGGATGCTGCAAGCTATGTGAATGAAATCATGGACGAGGCAAAACTGAATGCCAATGCCCAAGCAAAGAAAATCGTCATCCAAACCATTCAAAGGGTGGCTACAGAAACGGCAATAGAAAATTCTGTCAGCGTTTTCCACATAGACAATGATGAGGTGAAAGGAAGAATCATTGGTCGAGAGGGAAGAAACATCAGGGCGCTGGAGGCTGCCACAGGTGTGGAAATAGTGGTTGACGACACACCAGAAGCTATCGTAATCTCCGCTTTCGACCCTATCAGGCGAGAGGTGTGCAGGCTGGCTCTACATCAACTCGTGGCTGACGGACGCATTCACCCAGCAAGAATAGAAGAAGTGGTTGCAAAGGTGAAAAAACAGCTTGAAAATGAGGTTATCGAAACTGGCAAACGCACAGCCATCGACTTAGGCATACATGGACTGCATCCAGAATTGATAAGAATCATAGGTAAGATGAAATACCGCTCCTCCTACGGACAAAACCTCCTGCAACATGCTCGTGAGACTGCCAACCTCTGTGCTGTCATGGCTTCTGAGCTGGGTCTCAATCCCAAGAAGGCCAAGAGGGCAGGTTTGTTGCACGACATTGGCAAGGTGCCTGATGAGGAGAGCGACCTGCCACATGCTCTTTATGGTGCCAAGATTGCTGAAAAATACAAGGAAAAGCCAGATATTTGCAATGCCATCGGAGCACACCACGACGAATTGGAAATGAACACCTTGCTTGCTCCCATCGTGCAGATTTGTGATGCCATTTCCGGAGCACGTCCTGGTGCCAGACGCGAGATTGTGGAGGCATATATCAAGCGACTCAATGATTTGGAGGCCATCGCCATGAGCTATCCTGGAGTGACAAAGACATATGCCATCCAAGCAGGACGTGAGTTGCGCGTCATTGTCGGTGCCGACAAGATGGACGACAAGGAGACCGAGGCTCTGTCCGGAGAGATTGCAAACAAGATACAGAACGAGATGACTTATCCCGGACAGGTGAAAATCACCGTCATCCGTGAAACCCGCTCTGTGGCTTACGCAAAATAATGCTTTACAGCCGTTCGCTTGTTGTCATGACATTATGGTCTTGATGCCAATGGGCGAACGGCTTTTTTATTGGCTGCATCCTTTCTTTCAAGTAGTTTTCAACGTCACATACATATCATGTTGCAATTGTTTCATAATCCAATCTTCCGCCATGTCGTGATATTGTTGGCTTTCATAGGATTGATAGTCTATTGCATCGACAAGTCGAGGCAGAACCAGCGCACGCGCAATGCGTTATACAATTGCATATATGTTCTTTATGCTGCTTCTGTGGTGAAGGTTTTGCAGCTGGTCGACGCCATTCGTGGACCCTGGCACATCTTGTTCAACCAATTGGTGGGATTGGTGCTTGTGGCAGTGGCTGTTTTTGTTTATTGGCGTTGGTTTACCAAGCAAAAGGACATCCCCTATAATGCCATTTTTTGGAATTTTGGTTGGATTATTCTCATTTTTGTAATAGCATTCCAATTGTGTTTTTTAGTCTTGGCATTTACCCGGATGTCATGATGCCATATGCCGAGCCTGGTGGCCTATTCGGGTTTAAGCATAGGAATGCATTCCTCCAAGGAAATAATTCACGCCAAAATAGGTCATCAATAGCGTGAGGAAAGACAGTACCATATACACATGATAAGCAATGGGGCGGCGGAGGAACGGCAACGATTGCCTGTGTGCTGCTACAGCATATGTCATCAGGGTTATTAGCGCCCACACTTCCTTTGGGTCCCAACTCCAATAGCTGCCCCAGCTTACGTTTGCCCATATTGCACCAGTGAATATTCCCATGCTGAGAGCTGCAAGTGAGGGGTATAGAAAAATCAAGGACAAGGCTTGGAGATAGGCTGATTTCTTCCTGTTGACAAGTGCGGTAACCCCGCAGGCGAACGTCATGCCGAGCAGTGCGTAAGCCAGCATGATGATGCTTACATGGATGCTGAGCAAGGGGGAGTTGAGCACAGGCATCAGATGTGTGATTTGTGGATTCATCTGTCCGATGTGCGAGACGAGAAGGAAGAGGCCGCTCATCAGGAAGCCGAAGGTTGTCATGATGGGGAAGCGACGCGACATGACGAGAGACATCACTTCGGCAAACCATGCCATCATGAGCATCGTCTCATAACCATTCGACATGGGTATTGTGCCGCTGATCATCCATCGCAGGACGATGCAGGTTGTCAGGCCTGTCAGCGAAAGCAGCATCACCACTACTGATGTGCGGCGCAAGAATATCGACACTATCGCCATGGTGAGGTTTAATATGAATAATATGGTGGCAAAAGGAATGGCGTTGTATATGTGTTCTGCCTTCCTGCATGTTTCTGAAGGAAGGGAGTCCTTTCCGAACGTCTGTTGGTATTTTTGCAGTTTCATCATCCCTTCGCTCACACGTTCATGATTGCCAAGACCTTCTTCCATGCCGATGATGGAGAAGATGCTTCTGATGTATTGCTTGCGGCTATCTTCCATGTCAGGTGGAAGGCTGTCGGTGGGAGAATACCACGACAAGCGCTCTCCCGACTTGTATGGGAACATCTTGAGCGGCACCCCCTGCCGCAATTCTACGATTAGTTGCAGCTTGTCGTCATAATCCACCACTTCCTTGTGAAGGGCGTCTTGGTTGCCTTGATAGTATTCCATCAATAGTGGCCCCAGGACATACCCTTCGCTGTTGAAGAAAGTGGCGAAACTGGCATGGTCTGGAAGTCCCAGTCTCTTTTTTAGTGGACCGCTCTTTATCTTTATTATCGGTTCCTTGTTCCATTCCTCACTATGGAATATGAATCCGGCAAGCACTTGTTCGGCATCGTATTCGCCATAATGACGTTTTCCGCATAGTTTTTTTGTGAAGTCCAGGGCATATGTCTGCATAGGGCATATCCTGCCATTGTAGAGTACGTTTAACTTTCCAAACAGTTCAGCTTCTTTGCTTGTGAGGGTTGGTGCTGCAGATGAGAAGGTGCAGCATGAAAGCATCAAGACGACCAATGCGCCCGGCCTGTTGAATTCCGGGCTGCGGAGCAAGCGTCGGAAGGTGCCTTTGCTGTCGAGCAGCATCCAGGCAAATGATATGAAGAGCAATGCATAGCCAATGTAGGTGATAGGCACACCCCATGGGTCGACGGTCACAGACAAGTAGCTTCCATGCCCGTCTTCGTCGAATCCGCTTTGGTAGAGTCTGACACCATTTTTCGAGTAGATGCTGTTCATGGATACATCTATGTCTGTAGTGTCTGTATTGGTCGTTATGGCAAGATGTGAGATGTAGTCGGCTGCCGATGTGGTGCCTTCATGGTATGTTATTTCGAAATGGTTGAGGATTACATGAAATGGCAGGTTGTGCGTCATCTTGTTTTCAGTCTCCATATATTGGCTGACTGTTTCGCCTTCGCGCAGGTATATCACTCCTTTCGACGATGAGAGGTGTGTGGTGAGTGCACCTGTCAAGATGACGATAAAAGCTATATGCAAAATCACCACGGACCATCGACGGTTGCTTTTGGTGCCCATTCGCATGAAAAGCCAAATGGCTCCTGTTGTCGCGAGAAGCCCCCACATCATGCAAAACCACCATGAACCATATATGTGGCTAACTACAAAATTTGAGTCGTGGTGTTTCTCGATAAATGTAGCTGTGCCCATTGTCAGTATGATGGCGCAATAGAGTGTAATGATGATACTTTTCAAGACTTTGTGCTTGAAAGATGTGGTGATTTTGGAATGCATGTTTGTTGTAAAAAAGGTTGGCAAGCCTGCCATAAGCGGCTTGCCAACGATTGATTGTTGTCAGATGGAGCGTATGAATTTCACGACGGCATCACGGTCGCTCTTGCTGAGATTGAAAAACTTGACAGTGGAGTTGTAAGCATCGCTCTGCTTGGAGTATCCATGCCACATTATAGCCTCCACCTCAGTGCGGGCGCGGCAGTCGTGAAGACGATCGTCGGCACCAGTCAGTTGGCGGGACAGGCCGCGACCCCATAGTGGTGTGGTGCGGCACCAACCGGTGCGGATGTCGTTGACCATGAACAGGCGGTGTTGCACCATGTCGGTGTAAGGCCAGATAATCTGGTTGGAG
>CAMJLI010000204.1 GCA_946406585.1 uncultured Prevotellaceae bacterium
ACACCCCAGTTCTCCTTCTTGTACCCATCGGCTTCAAGGGCAGCAGCCTCAGCATCGCTGATGCGGCTGAACAACCCCTTTATGGCAAGGTTGGTGGCAGGAGTGCTGGTGCCGTAGTTCAGGCCATACGACTCCCAGTCGTTGTTCTGTCCACGCCATCCTGGATACAGCACAGGGTCGTCTTCCATGCCGGCGGGAGTGATGCCGGTAAGGCGGTATCCGTAGATGCTTTTGGCGTCAACCAATTTTGTCCATACGTAATTGGAGATGACGTTGCCGTTCGCAAACTCGTAGTAGCCATTGCTCTTCAGACCATCGAGCATGGCGCGGGTCAGTTCCTTGACAGCCTTGATCTTCTCTCCTACAAGACCGGAGCGGATAAGGGTGAAGCGACGGTCGCCCTCGCCGGCAAACTCAAAGCCGCGCTCATCGATGATGGCGTTGTAGAGCGAGCCAGACTTGGCAATGAATGCATCGGTATTGGCACCTCCATTGGGGAATGCACGGTTGCGAATGATGTCAAGGTAGGTGCGGGCGTTGCCGTTGTCGCCAGTGGCTGCGCATGCCTCGGCATAGCCAAGGTATATTTCCGACAAGCGCATGTATGGCTGGTTGAAGCCTGCCTTGCGCTGGTTGGCTGTCCACACGTTCTTCTGGCGGTTCTCATCCCACTTGTTGGTGGAGATGCCGCCGCCGCTGGCTTTTGAGTTGGGCTTGAATGGGATCAGGCGCTCCACACCCTTGCCGGTGCTGCCGGTCACGGTGCAGGACACGTCGCGGCGTACATCCTTCGGGTCGAACATGCCATAATAGAATGCAGGGTTGATGCGCCCTTGACCATAGGCCTTGCAGGGATAGGCGTTTTTCGAGCCACCATCACTTGGACGGCCAAAGGAATAGCTGCGGGCATCGTTGCCACCGCCTTGTTGCATGGGGGCCTCGTAGATTGACTCGTCTGCGTAGTTGGCGTCGCCTTCATGCATCTGCAGGAAGAAGGTGTCGTAGCTTGAACTGAATTTTGCACTTCCAGGATTGTCGATGACTTTCTTGAAGTAAGTCTTGGCGGTGTTCATGAAAGTCTGCCAGTCAGAACGGCGGCCATAGCTGGCACCATTGTTTTCTGCACCTTTCTTCTCGATGGTCAAAGGATTGCCCTTGCCATCAATGGGGGTGATGTCGCCACGACGTGTCTGGTAGCCTCCAGCCTCAAGGGCAATACGTCCGATGAGTCCTTGAACGTAGGTTTGCGAGAAGTAATTCTTCACGCCTGACTCATAGTCGGGGCAGCTGCCGATGGGGTACATCAAAGGCTCTATGGCGATGAGGTCTGCGAGAATGATGTCGTAGATGGAGTCGCGAGGTGTAAGGCCGCTGACCGACTCACCTAATTTGGCTTGATAGGGCACGTCACCCCAGTTCTTTATCAGCTCACGATAGGCTGAGGCTTTCAATGCGATGGCCTCACCATAGAGCTGGCTCAGACTGTTGGGGCTGGTGGCATTGGTGATTTTTGTTTCGTAGTCGTTCATGCCTTTCACGGCTGTGATGATGGCATTGGCCTTGCTCACCACATTGAACAACTTGGCGTAGATGTCGTCTTCTTTCAGATAAGAGAGCAGACCATATTGTGAGGCATAGTTGCCGTTCTGGTAGAAACTCTCCGGGTAGTGGCGTCCAGGTTGGTTGGAGAACGCCTCTGGGTGACGCATGATGTCGCTGCCTGCCACATCGGCGGCATACCAAAGACCGTCGCCAAACACACCATTCTGCAGAATGTCGCGCCAAGCTTCATAACCACCGTCCATGGCAGCATGGGCGGTCACCATGTTGGAGAATACGAAGTGGGCGTCTACTGTTGAGGGCGAGCTGGTCTCCAGATAGTCACTGCAAGATGTCATGGAGAACACGCCGGCCGCAAACAATGATATATATGCTATCTTTTTCATGTTGTTTCTCCTTAATTGATTAGAATGTTACGTTTAGTCCGAAGGTGTAACTGCGGGTCTTCGGATAGGCTTGGTAGTCATAGAAGGGTGTCGGGAATCCGTCGCCACCTGCATTCATGTTGGTGTTCACATCGGGGTCTAAGCCGCTGTAGCCTGTCAGGCAGAAAAGGTTTGCTCCAGTGAAGTACACGCGCACGTTGCTGATGCCCACGCTGCTGAGCCAGGTCTTTGGGAAGGTATAACCCACGGTGAGGGTGTTGAGACGCAGATAGGAGGCGTCCTCGATGAACTCGGATGAGGCAAGTCCGTACTCGGAGTAAGGAAGGGCATACTTGGCTCCGGCGTTGAGCGCGCTCAGAGCGCTTGGCTCTGTTACGGCTACGAGGTTTCCGTCGCTGCCCACATCATAGATGCGGTAGCAGTCCTTGATGATGGAGAGTCGGTTGGCACCCAACATGTTGTCCTTGTCGCCCATCATGTCGTGCATGGCATTGGCATTATACACATTGCCGCCAATCTGATAGGTGAAACCGAGCGAGAAGTCGAGGTTCTTGTAGTTGCCGTTGATGTTGAAACCACCAGTGTGGTGGGGCTGTGTCTTGCCGATTTCTGTGGCGTCTGCATCGTCTATCACACCGTCCTTGTTGACATCCTCAAACTTCACCATGCCAGGGAATGCGGTTTGTCCGTCTGCTTTGTGTCCCTTGAAGGCGTCGGCAGGATAGTTCACGATGCTCTTGGTGTCGGGAACGCCAGCCTTGAGGGTGTAGATGCCGTTGGCGTAGTCAAAGTCGTCAAGTGTGTAGAAGCCTTTGCTCTTGAAGCCCTGGATGGTACCCACGGGATAGCCCGGACGGATGATGTAGTCGTAGAAGGGCTTGCGCATTGACGAACCCCAGCCTGTATGGGTGTCGGGGTTGATGTCGATGTCGGGGTTGATTTCGTCAACCATGTTGTTGTTGTAGTTGTAGGTGAGGTTGAAACTCAAGCCGAAGTCCTTTGTGCGTACTGCCTCATAGAACAGGGCGAGTTCAACGCCTCGGTTGGAGGTCTGGCCTACATTCTGATATTGGTAACTGTAACCTGTCGAGGGGTTGATGGGCACCTTCATGAGGATGTCCTTCGTGGTGTTCCAATAGAAGTCGAGGCTACCGCGTACTTTTCCTCTCAGGATGCCGAAGTCAAGACCGATGTTGCGTGATGTGGTGGTCTCCCAGTTGAGGTCGGGGTTTGCCATCAGCTCACCTGGTTGATATACCACTTTGTTGACGCCATCCACGCTAATGGTCTTGGTAACCCAGGTCTCGCGCCATAGCGCGGCTGAGATGTTGTCGTTGCCTGAGGTTCCGTATGACACTCTCAACTTCAAGTTGTCAAGCCAGTCGCGAGTGCCTTCCATGAATGCCTCGTCTGAGATGCGCCATGCTGCGGCTGCGGCTGGGAAGTAGCCCCAGTGCTTGTTTGGTGCGAAGCGTGAACTACCGTCGGCACGGAAGGTTGCTGTTAGCAGGTAGCGGCCAAGATAGGAGTAGTTGATGCGTCCGAAGTATGACTGCACATGCTTTGGCTCGCCTATCACGTTGTCAAATTTGTCGAGACCTTCGCTGCCCTTTGTCTTGCCGGTGAAGTTGATCATGCCGAAAGCATCGTCCATGGAGAACTCGGAAGGATAGCCGTATCCGTAAATGTTGCTGTAATTGGTCTTGTCGGCTACCAACTCATAGCCGGCGAGGAAGCCAAGGCTGTGGTCCTCGCCAAGACCCTGCACGTTGTAGTTGAGTGTTGACGACCAGCGCACATTATAGCTGTTGGCTTTGTAGAGATTGGCTGAGCTGTAGCCTTGGTCGGCCTTTCCTCCGTCCCATGTGCGGCGCTCTTGCCAACCGCGCATCAGGCTGATTTCTGATTTGGCAACGAGTCCTTTGATGATGTTCCATGTGAGACCTGTGTTCACACGAAGGCGGTTGATGTCGGTGTATTGGTCGTAGTTCTTTGTGTAGTCCAATGGGTTGCGACCGTATTCCACATAGGTGGAACCTTGACCCATCTGTGAAGGATCGGCATCAGCTCCGAGTGGGTTGTCAACAGGGCGGAACTGATAGGCTGATGTGGCGGTGTTGTAGCGTGTTCCACGGAAACGCATCTCGCTGTAGCGTGCATCCAAGTCCCACTTGAGATTCTTGCTGATGTCCTGCTGGAACTTGAAGCTGGCATTCCAGCGGCGGAAGCCAGTGTTGATGCGGGCGCCGGTGTCGTTCATGTAGTTCACAGAGGCGCGGTATTT
>CAMJLI010000205.1 GCA_946406585.1 uncultured Prevotellaceae bacterium
GTGACGTTGGCGAATGCGTCAGCCATGTCAGTGCCGAGCAGCACCTTGCGTGGCACGCCGTTGAGTGTCATCGACAGAGGCAACTTGTCCTCAGCCGAGGTGCATCCGCCAATAGGTTCGATGTTGGTCTGCAGGAAGCCGATATATGAACCTTCAGGCACCAAGAAGGCGCGTATGTTGGTGTTTGCGGCATCTGCATTGAGGTTGGCGAGAGGACCCGTTTGGGTGTAAGTCTTCGTCACCACGCCATTTGTCATCACCACGATAAAGGCGTTGGGTGTTGAGCGGTCGATGGTCAGCACCACCTTTCCTCCCAACTTGTCCACACCTTCGTCGGTGTCAGTTTCGAAAGTCAGGGTACTCTGCACGTTGTCGCGGTTGATGTAATCGCCCCATTCAGAGTTGCCACTCGGCTGGTTGTCGAAGCGGATGGCGCCATACTCCTTGTAGTTGGCAGCTCCGCGGTCTTCGTCGTTGCAGAGAATCAGTGCGAAGTTCTTGTAGGTGTTGGTCGCTGCAGGGTTGATGTTCAGGTTGAACACGCCATTCCACACCTTTCCATCGGGAATTACATAATACTTGGAGAATGCCGCCCACCAGCCAGTGGAATAGTCGGTGGCACCAATGGTGTAGACATCTTCCATCATGCCCTCCAATTCAGCAGGAGTGTTGGCTCTGGCTATCGAGTCTGCCTTGGCCGAAATCCAGTCGGGTGCATTGACGGAGTACAGGTCTCCACCCTCGCAGCCAGCCGTTCCAATAACCAATAAACAGCAACAAACAACTGTTATTGCGGAAAATAATATCTTTTTCATAATCATTTAAGTCTTTAATGTTTCACGTTTATTGCTTATTGTTCAGAGGTTCACCACGGGATGCAAGATCCATCCCTGCTCACTGAAGAAAGTGGCGTTGTTGGTGTTGGTGTTTGCCGAATTGCCCTTCAAGTTGGGGTTTGCATTGAGCAGACCTTGATAGATGGGTATGAACTCGTGTCCTGGCACAAACGTGTCGTATGAAGTCTTGAATGGCTTCTCCAACTTTCCGTTATCATCCTTAGGCAGGCTGTCATAGTCAAACTGTTCTTTCACCAAGGTTGGGTCGTTGCTTACCATCACTGTGCCATGGGCTTTAAGCTGCTTCAAGCGGTCGGCGCTGTAGAAGAAGCCCCAGCGGATGAGGTCGAAGCCACGTCCGAACTCGCATCCGAACTCCTTGGGGCGCTCCACATTGGCTATCTGCTCGAAAAGCTTGTCCTTGCTGTTGAAGTCAGAGAGTTTCAGGTTGGGCAGCTGAACACGGTTGCGCACTTGGTTTATCCAGTCGATGGCTTGCTGTGTAGGTCCGTTGACTTCGTTCTCACATTCTGCAGCACGCAGCAGCACGTCGCTGTAGCGCATCATGCGAAGGTTGATTCCGCAGTGCAAGCCTGTGACCACCGACTCATACATGTTGGTGCGCATGTTGGTCCACTTGGCAATGGGCAGACCACCATTGTTGTTGTTGGTGATGACATTCTCCGTGACATCCATGGCTTTCTTGTAGCATACGTTGCCATTCTCGAAGCCTTCCCAGTCGGCCTCGTAGGTTCCGATGGTCCAGTAGAGTCGTGGGTCGAGCTTGCCCTCGGTGGTGCGCTCCTGCTTGAACAGCTGGTAGAGCCATGGAGAAGCCGACAAGTCTGCCCATCCGCCGAACGAGCCAGGACAGAAGTTGCTCTCTATGGCATGTGCCTGTGTGGCGTTGGAACTGGTGTTCACCGGTGTCCACTCCTCGTCGGTGCCCTGTGAGCCATAGTCCAGGAACTGCACCTCGAAGAGGCTCTCGGCATTGTTCTCGTATTGTGTGCCCTCGCGGAAGTTGTCGCCATAGTTCTTCATCAACTCATAGTGGCCGTAAGTACCTGACATGATGTCCTTGAGCACTGCCAATGCATCGCTGTACTTATGGTTCATCATCAGTGCGCGGGCATAATACCCGGCTGCGGCACCACATGTGGCACGACCCTTGGCCCACTCGCCACCAGTATCTCTGCTGGGCAACAGCTTCATGGCCTCAGAGAAGTCCTTCTCCACCTGATTCAGCACATCTGTGTAGCTGCTGTTGGAGGCATAAAGTCCGTCAAGTGAGCCATACTGGCTGTAGTCGGTGATGAGCGGTGGGTTCTGGTAGTAGCCCACAAGGTTGTAGTAGCTCAGTCCGCGCAGGAACAGCGCCTGTCCCTTGACTCTCTTCATGTTTTCGTCAAGGACGTCACCTTCGCCGCCAGTGCGCGAGAGGATGAAGTTGCATACGTTGATGGTATAGTACCATTCACGCCACACCCACTGGGTCATCTCTTCTGTAGCTGGAGCGTTCAGGTCGTCATAGGCCAGATACCACACCTGGCTCGAGTTCCACACCTCGTCGCCGCGGCACAGGTCGTATCCATAGCCCACACGGGCGTATGAACCCTCCATGCGGATGTGGTTGTATGCGGCGATGACACATTCCTCCAGGTCGGAGGCTGTCTTGCCAAAGGTGGCAGTGGTTTGCTGGTTGGGGTTGATGAGTTCAAGCTTGTCTTCGCAAGATGTCAGTGTGCCAAGGCCCAGCAAAAGTGCAAACGATAATTTATATAGTTTCATAATGAAGTAGCTTATATGTTATTAGAACGAGAAATTAACACCACACATGAAGCTGCGTGCCGAAGGATAGGAGCAGTAGTTGTAACCCGGTGTGAATGTGCCGGGAGCATAGTCCACGTTGTAGCCTTTGTAGCCTGTGAAGGTATGGAGGTTCTGTGCCGACACGTAGATGCGTGCGCCGGTGATGTATCCGCCAAACAGCTTGTTCGGGATGTTGTATCCCAATTCCACGTTGGCAATCTTCCAGTAGGCTGCGTTCTGTATCTGGCGGTCGCTGAACAAGTCGTTCCAAGCCAATGTACCGCCGGGATGTGTCACCGTGGTGAATGTGCGTGGCACACTCGAGAGATAAGTGCCATCGTCTGCCCAGCGGTTGGCATCTGCCATTGCCACATCCTTGTTGCCATAGCCATAACAGCTGTTCAAGGCGTTGTAGATGTGGTCGGACACATGATATCCTAATGCGCCGTAGGTGGAGATGCTCAGGTCGAAGCCTTTGTACTCCAAGTGTGCGCTCAAGCCGAAGTTCAGCTTTGGCAGGCCACTGCCCAAAACGGTCTGGTCTTCGTCTGTAATCTGTCCGTCTTTATTGACATCGCCATACCAGCAGTCGCCCACCTGTGCACCTGGCTGATAGGTCCATGTGCTGGGGTCGATCACTTTCTTCACATAGGTTGGGTCGGCAGCTGCCTTGGCATCCTCAAGTTCCTGAGCTCTCTTGGCACCGGTGGCGTTCAGATTGTCAAGCTCTGCCTGTGTGCGGATGATGCCGCCATACTGCCAACCATAGAACTTACCAACTTCCTCGCCCACCTTAGTTATATAGGCGCCGTCAATCTGGGTGTCCTTGCCCGTGCTCAGGGCAGTCACCTTGTTGCGCACGGTGCTCACGTTGGCACTAATCTGGTGTTTCAGGGCATGGTCGTTGTTGCGATAGGTAAGCGAGAATTCGAAACCGCTGTTCTCCATCGAGGCGGCATTCATCGTCACGCTGGTGTTCTGCACACCGGCATTCAGAGGCACCGACACGTTGTAGAGCAGGTCGGTGGATTTGTTCTTGAACCATTCTGCGGAGAACTCAATACGGTTGTGGAACATGGCGAGGTCGATACCGATGTTGGAGGTGGATTTCTTCTCCCATGCCAGTTCCTCGTTGACGTAGGTAGACACAGCCGAACCGCTAACTTCCTGGTTGCCAAAGCTATATTTCATATTGTTGCGCAACATGGTGGCTTGATAAACGTACTCACCGATGTTCTCGTTACCCAGTTCGCCATAGCTGGCACGAATCTTGAACATGCTGAACAATTCACGGCTGAAGGGGAAGAACTCTTCCTTGTCGAAGCGCCAACCCAAAGATACAGAGGGGAAGGTGCCCCAGCGGATGGATTTGGTGAGGCGCGAGCTACCGTCACGACGAATGATGCCAGATACCAGGTACTTGCCGTCGTAGTCGTAGTTGAGACGACCGATATAGGAGTTCAGTGCGTGCTTGTACTCGTAAGAGTCGGCATCGCGCTTGGTGGCGTTCTGCAACTGCAGGAAGTATGGTTCCGAGTAGTTCAAGCCCCATGCCGACAGGGTGTTGGTGTTTTCTTCCTC
>CAMJLI010000206.1 GCA_946406585.1 uncultured Prevotellaceae bacterium
ATGACCTGCGCACCACCGTGTGGACAAGGGCCATAGGCGAGGACTTCATCGACTCGGCTTTCGTCTTCGCACACCGGGCAGACCCAGACGCCGTGCTGTATCTCAACGACTACGATGTGGAGATGCAGGGAAAAGCCAAGTCAATGGCTTTCTACAACCTTGCCATGAGACTGAAAAAAAGTGGGATACCCATACATGGAGTGGGACTGCAATGCCACTTCTCGATTGGCGACCTCGACTCGCTGAAACTCGACAAGACGGTGAAGATGTTCGGAGAGGCTGGAATGAAATGCATCATCACAGAACTTGACATGGGAATACCTTCCACCACTGCCGACAACTTGAACAAACAGGCACGGGACTACAGGGTGCTGACAGACATCATGCTCAACCACGACAACTGCCCTAACATGGTGATTTGGGGATTGAAGGACAATGACAGTTGGCGGAATGCCTCAAACCCATTGCTCTTTGATGCCGGACTGAACAAGAAACCAGCATATTACGCCGTCAGGTCGGCTCTGAGACATCGTGACTTGGTGAAAAACGACATCCCGGAAACCATCGTTACGAAAAATGCCGATAAAAAAGGAGTGTATGACATTTATGGGCGACGGATTCAAGGAAATGACCTGCTACCGGGAATTTACATCATGGATGGAAAGAAAATAGTAATAAGATAGGTGGTTAAAATTAGCTGAATAAAATAAGAACATGAAAAAATTAGTCTTCCTTACATTTGCATTTGCAATAATGCAATGTGCATTTGCTTCCAGCTTTCCATTCGGGAAAGGTCGTCTAGTGGTGAAAAAAGTGGCTTGGAATGCTGTAAGAATACAGTATTTTGAAAGTGATGACACCGAAATGTTGCCAGAATGGGTATATGTGGGTGACGAGGAGGTGAAAACCGACGACATTGACGTGAAGGTGGATGCACAACGCATGGTGGTGGAAGTGACCGGCAAGGACGGAAAGACAGTGTTCACCGCCACCGGCCATCACCTGAACCCCGTGACGGTGGCAGGCGAAAGTGCTTTTGAGGCTTCGTTGGCTTTCAATTCACCTAAGGGGGAACACCTCTTCGGACTTGGGCAGTTCCAAGACGGCTACGAGGATGTGAGCGGCCTGATAAGGCGGCTGACACAGGTCAACACCCAAATATCCATACCCATGGTGGTGTCGAACAAGGGATATGGAGTGCTTTGGAACAACTACGGACTGACAGACTTCAATCCCGCCAGCAATGAGGTGGTGCTGCAAAAGTCGGAGGATGTGGGCAAAAGCGAATTGGTGAATGTCACTTCCACTGAAGGCGGAAAGCAGGAGATGAGGCAGCACAACATGTTCGAGGCCACCCTGCAGATAGAAGAGGCTGGTGAATACGCCCTGCTCCTGGATGTGGGGCAAAGCATGGCAAGACGGCACAACCTTGTGGTGGATGGCAAGACGGTGATAGAAATGCAAAACACATGGCTGCCACCCACGGCATCTACAAAAATATTCCTGACAAAGGGAAACCACACCCTCAAGGCTGAATTGACGAGGAATGACAAGCCTAAGGTGTTGTGCAAGAAAGTGGACGACAAGACTGTGTTCCGTTCGCCGGCGGCAAAAAAAGTGGACTATACCGTGTTCGTGGGGAATGCCGACGAGGTGATAGCCTCCTACAGACAACTGACAGGACAGGCAAAACTGCTGCCAAAGTGGGCATACGGATACATCCACTGCCGTGAACGCTTCCACTCGCAGGATGAACTGCTGGCTACGGCTTCCAGATTCCGCAACGAGCAACTGCCCGCTGATGTCATGGTGCAGGATTGGCAATACTGGGGAAAGTATGGATGGAATGCCATGAAGTTCGACGAGGCCAATTACCCCAACCCCAAGGCCATGACAGACAGCCTGCACGCCATGAACATGCGACTGATGGTTTCCGTATGGTCGAAGATAGACAAGAACTCGGAGGTGGGGAAGACGATGCTGAAGGATGGCAACTACATCCCCAACACCGACTGGGTGGACTTCTTCTCACCAAAGGCAGCAAATGCCTATTGGCAGAATTTCAGTCAACGACTGGTGCCCCTGGGCATTGACGCATGGTGGCAGGACGCCACCGAACCGGAAAACGACGACTTGGTGGGCAGACGAGTGAATGATGGCAAATGGGCAGGCGAGTGGGTAAGAAACATCTATCCGCTGATGGTGAACAAGACTGTCTACGAGGGGTTGAGGCATGATGCTCCTGCCAGCCGGCCAATGATTCTCACCAGATGCGGGTTCTCCGGAATACAACGCTATGGGGCTGCCATGTGGTCGGGTGACGTGGGCAACGACTGGGAGGCTTTCCGCCGGCAAATCACTGCCGGACTAGGAATGCAGGCAGCGGGATTGCCTTGGTGGACGTATGATGCCGGAGGCTTTTTCAGACCAGGCAACCAATACAAGGACAAGGAATACATCGAGAGGATGCTCAGATGGGTGGAGACTTCCGTCTACCTGCCTCTGATGCGAGTGCATGGATACATGAGCAATACCGAACCTTGGAACTATGGGGCTGAGGCTCAAGGCATTTTCAAGAGATGTCTTGAAGAAAGATACCGGCTGCTGCCCTACATCTATTCCAACGCTGCCGACGTGACATTCAAGGGGTACACTCTCATGCGGCCTTTGGTGTTCGATTTCGCCAACGACGAGGAGGCAATGAAAGACAGGCAGCAATTCATGTTCGGAAAGTCGCTTCTCGTTTGTCCCATCACCGCTCCCAATGTCAAGAAGTGGAGTGCATACCTGCCTGAATGGAAGGCCGGATGGTATGAGTTCGCCAATGGCAAGCACCATGAGGGAGGAAAACATGTGGACGTGGATGTTGACATGGCATCAATCCCAGTCTTTGTAAAGGCTGGTTCCATCTTGCCTTATGGCATTGACAGGCAGCATACAGGCGAAAATCCAGGAGCACCACTCGACATACGCATATATACGGGTGATGATGCCAGCTTCTCGTTGTATGAAGACGATGGCACCTCCAACACATACGAAGAAGGGCAATACAGCAGGATTGAGTTCGCTTGGGACGATGCCAAAAAGACGCTTACGATAGGAAAGAGAAACGGCTCTTTTGAAGGAATGCCACGCAAAAGGACACTGAACATCTTGGTGAACGGCAAGTCTGTGAAAAAGGTGGAATACAAAGGGAAAAAGGTCGTTTTGAAGAACTTGTAAACCATTTGCTTATAATGTTAATCTTTTATAATAGTGAATTTCATTTAAGGAAATTGTCTACCTTTGTCGAGATTTAGCGAATGCTTACTTATATATCAAAGAATTTGAAATGAGAAAATTTTTTACATTGCTATTTGCATTCTCGGTTTTGGGAGGCATGACTGCCACATGGGCGCAAAATAGTGGCTACAACAGATTGAAGAATATAGCCACAGGACATGTGGCAAATCTGGAGAACAAATACGTCTTCTCGCCAAACGTGACAATGGAACAGGCCGCTTCCCTCCCCGGGACAGTGGCGTACATTGAGTTCGAGAATGGGACGATGGCCAGTTTGAAGGCGCAAAATGTGGACCTGGTGAATGTTGTGATTCCAACAGTCAAAGCCATGATACCACAACTGATGACAGAGGAAGTGTTTGTTGAGCTCAAGGACTCGCTTGCAGAAATGGTAAAGACTTACATGTCGGGGGCCATGGGAACAGTGCTCTCGGGGTATATCACACGTTATTCTTACGACAATTTCCTCGAATATGTGGATAATATGGATACCAACATGTATGTGGAATTTACCGACGAAGGTGCTTACCTTTACTTGGAGTCACCCGAATTCCCAATCAATGCTGGCGACCTCACCACGTATTTCACCAACAAGGTGAATGGATACCTTGACATTTATAGGGGAACGGCGCAAGCATTGGCAAGGTCCTTGCTGCAGGGAAGGGAACAGATGATTCCTATGGTGAACAGCATGCTTTCACATTTCCTCTTCGGCGACAAGCTCTACCTTACCGAACAAGAAGATGAAGAATATGGAGCGCAATTCGGTTTTGCCAACACCAAGGATTACAAGAATAGCGAGGCTAATGCCTTGTGGGATTTCGTTCCAGTGGACGATGTGAATTTCTTTGGCGTGAAGGGGCAATATCAGGATGAGGCAGGCAAGTGGTGGGCTT
>CAMJLI010000207.1 GCA_946406585.1 uncultured Prevotellaceae bacterium
AGTATGATTGTGCAAATATCGGAAAAAAAAATGATAAAATTGCATGTTTTCATAAAAAATCTATAAAAAAACATACGACATTTTATGATTTATTAAAAAAAAATTTGTTACTTTGCACCAAAACATCAAGAATCAACATTTATTGCTTATGCGAAAAATTCTCAAACTGGCAGTGTTTGCGCTCTGCTACAGTCCTCTTGCTTATTCACAAGAGGTTGACTCATTGGAGCAGACCGGTGCGTTGGACGAGTCGGCTTTCACTTTCACGGAGGCTCAGTTGGGCGAGGATGATGACATGTCTCAGAATGTGACCATTCTTAGCAGCAACACCAACGTATTCGCCAATGAGGTGGGATATACATTTTCCCCTGTAAGGTTTCGTTATCGTTCTCTAAACCAGAAGTACAACGACATCTACGTCAATGGTGCTCCAATGAACGATTTGGAGTCTGGCCAGTTCCGTTATTCCAACGTTGGTGGCATCAACAATCTAACGCGAAACGTCGATGCTGCTCTTCCTTTTGAGGATAACAACTTCTCATTTTCAGCCATCGGTGGAAGCAACAACTACAATTTTAGAGCTTCACAGGTGGCTGCTGGACACAAGCTCACTCTTAGTGGCGCCAACCGAAACTATGTCGCCAGGGCAGCCTACACCTACGGCTCTGGAATTAGTGAAAGAGGATGGTCGTGGGCTGCAAGCATCAGTTACCGCTGGGCAAAGCGTGGCTATGTGGAAGGTACTTTCTACAACTCCCTATCCTACTATTTTGGAATACAGAAACTGAGTGGAAAACATTCATTCTCTCTTTCAACATGGGGCAATCCTACCGAACGCGCATCTCAGGGAGCTGCAACCGACGAAAGTTATTGGCTTGCCAACAACTACCAGTACAATCCATATTGGGGCTACCAAGACGGCAAGGTAAGAAATTCGCGAATCATCAATGATTTTGCTCCAAGTGCTGTTGCAACTTGGGATTGGAACATCAACAAAACCACTAAACTGACTACGTCGCTTCTTGGCAAATACAGCATGTACAAGAGTACTAAGCTGAACTACAACAATGCAGACAACCCCCAACCTGATTATTGGAAGAATTTGCCCAGCAGCTATTTTGATGTTTGGGATGAAACGGATGACCACAACCGCACGGCTCAAGGTCTGGCAGATTTCAACCAGGTTTGGAAAATCATGTCCTCGTCAGAAGAGGCAAGGCAAATCAATTGGGACCGGCTCTATGCTGCCAACCGGAATGCAAACGCACAAGGAGCAGACGCCATGTATTACATACAAGCCAGGCACAACGACAACATCTTTGTTACACTATCTTCCGTGCTACACAAGGAGATAACTAACAAATCAAACTTCAACATTGGATTCCAATTGGGGGGCAATGTAGGAAAGCATTACCTGACAATGGAAGACATGATGGGAGCTAACTCTTACCACAACATCAATACATATGCTTTGGGAAACTACCCAACAGGCTCCAATGCCGTTCAGTATGACCTCAACCATCCCAACCAAAAGATTGGTGAAGGCGACCGTTACGGCTATGATTACAACCTTTTGGCGCGTAAGGGTGTTGTATGGGCTAACTATACAGAAAATTTCGGGGTGCTGCACTATAGCCTGGCTGGAAAGTTGAATTATGACGGCATGCAACGAGATGGAAAGATGCGCAACGGTATGTTTGCAGACAATTCCTATGGAAAGAGCAAATCAGCTCACTTCGTAAGTGGTGGTGGAAAATTCAACGGAAGTGTGAACCTTGGTGGTGGAAATACTTTTATGTTGGGCATAGGGTATGAGCATCGTGCACCACAAATAACCACTGCATTTGTTTCGCCAGAAATGAACAACGATTTCGTATCCAATCTTCGCAACGAACGTATATTTAGCAGCGAGGTGGGATTCCAGCATCAGACATCGCGCATTCACATCAACCTTAATGCATATTATAATTATCTGAGCCATGTTACAGAATGGCAAAACTTCTATTTCGACGATATCAACTCATTCTCATACGTCTCAATGACTGGTATAAACAAGCGCATTTATGGTGTGGAAGCTGGCATCGATGTCAAAGTGACATCTGCTTTCAACATTAAAGCAATAGGCACAATAGGTGAAAGCGAATACACCAACAACGCAAAAGTCAGATACATGAATTCCACAAAAGCCACTTACGTGGATGATGTAGTGATGAATGAAGGCATGCATGAGGCTGGAACTCCTCTCACAGCAGGGAGTCTTATACTCAGCTATCATTCTGGAGGTTGGTTCATCGACTTGAAAGGCAACTACTACGACCGCATCTACCTGAGCTACTCGCCAAGCTACCGTTACCAAGGCACACTCACAACAATGGGAAGAGTGAATAACGATGGAACATACGACGTGCCACCACAGGCCAAGGGAAAAGGAGGATTCATGCTCGATGGCTCTATAGGCAAAACCATCCGCTTGGGTCGTGGAAGACAATTGTCAATCAACTTTATGGTAACAAATATTCTAAACAACCAGAAGATTTGCACTGGCGGATATGAACAAAGCCGCAGCGACTACACTGTGAAAGAAGAGAATGGGCAGACACTCATGAACAATGTGAGAGCCTACAAGTTCTCTCTTAATCCAAAGAAATACTACGCTTACGGCCTTAATGGCATGCTCAATCTCACCTTCCGATTCTAAAAAATACCGACATGAATTACTTCAAAAACATACTAATGCTGGCTGTTTGCACGCTCTTGGCATCGTGCATGGCCGATAGTTTCGATGCGCCTTCCACTACTGCCGAAAAGGTTTTTGGCAACCCATCTCTCACCGAGAAGAATGTGATTTCCATTGCCGACCTGAAATCAACATACAGCAGTGTGATAAGCAACAATGGCATGAAACAGATAACAGATGAGATACAAATAAAAGGCACTGTTATTGGTAATGACATCGAAGGCAACATTTACAATGAAGTCTTCATCGACGATGGCACTGGAGCTTTTATAATTTGTATTGCACAAGGAGGCATCTACGGTTTCCTGCCTGTTGGCCAAGAGATCCTCGTAGACCTCAAGGACCTTTATATTGGAGCTTACGGACAACAAGGTGAGATAGGCACTCCGTATACAAGTGCCAGCGGTTCCACCTATGTTAGCCGCATGAGCCGATTCCTTTGGAACAATCATTATAAGTTGATAGGACCCGTCAACCCTTCGAGTGTCACTCCTGAGGAATTTGACCAAAGAAGGATGACTGATGCTTCATATTTGGATTCTCATTGTGGCAAATTGATGACTTTGAAAGGAGTTGAACTGCAAGCTGCAGATGGAAAAGCTCTATTTGCACCCGACGATGGTAGCGTTACTCTCACAGCCAATTGCGCAAACCGTAATTTCAAGGGAATAAGCAGCAACCAACTTGTTCTGCGTACAAGCACCTTTGCTGATTTCGCCGGCAATGTAATGCCTGAAGGCAAGGTGAATGTGACGGGTATCTTCACTCGTTACCGCAATACTTGGCAAATTCTCATGCGCTCTGTTAAAGACATTGAGCCTGCTCAATAAAAGTCTTGTTGACCATCTTAACGCTTATTAATAAAAATAACAAAAACGACATAACCCATGAAAAAAGTATTTTATTCATTGTTCATGATGGCTACAGCGGTTCTTACATTTTCAAGCTGTGAAGATGTGCCCGCGCCATTCGACATTCCCAACAGTAGCAACGACAAACCCTCTGTTGTGGTTGACCCAGCAGGCAGTGGCACTTTGGCAGACCCATTCAATGTAGCTGCAGCCATAGAGTTTGCTCAACAGTTAGAAGCTGGCCAAGAAAGTTCTCAAGATGTCTATATCAAGGGAAAAGTGGCTGCCATACGAGAGAATTACACCACACAATATGGCAATGCCAGTTTTACGATCTCTGACGACGGGACGAGTAAGGCAACCTTCTTGGTATATCGTGCCCTGTATTTAGGAAACAAGAAATACACATCGGGGGACTTGCTTAATGAGGGTGATGAAGTTATCGTCTGTGGAAAAGTCACCAATTATAACGGAACATTGGAGACACAACAGAACAAGGCGTTTCTGTATTCTCTCAACGGCAAGACAGATGGCGGCGAGCCTCAACCTACTGGCGATGCCAAAGGTTCTGGAA
>CAMJLI010000208.1 GCA_946406585.1 uncultured Prevotellaceae bacterium
TGTTGCCGAAGCCGCCACCCATCGAGGGGTTGCCGTTACCCGTCATTGGACGGTTTCCGTGGTTCATTGAAGGATTGTGATTGCCGTTGCCATTGGGGTTCCCATTATGGTTGCCACCGTGGTTCCAGTTCCCATTGTTGTGGTTGCCGTTGCCATTGGGGTTTCCGTTGTGGTTGCCACCATGGTTCCAGTTTCCAGTATTGTTGTGATTATTGTTATGATTTCCGTTATTGTTATGGTTGTTATTATGGTTGCCATGACCCCTGGGAGGGTTGGGCTTGTCGAAGTGGTGTCCGGCATAGAAGCTGCCACCTCTATGGCTGTGGCCACCCTTGAAGGTCACGAACACTGCAGGACGATGGTAGAACATCCTTCCGACACCATAGCGGGTGTAGATGGAGAAGGTCCAGCCACCAGTGCCCCAGACGACGGGACGGTAGAACCACTCACTGGCCATGAAGCGGTCGTACTGCCAGGTGCTGAGCACATAGCGCAAGTCGCGGTTGCGAACTTCCCACCAAAAACCGAACACGTCGGCGCGGGTATCGAGGTTGAGCAGGTAGTCGAGGTTGATCTCATACACTGCCTCATATTGTGTTGCTGTCAGTCCGAGCTCGTAGGCCATCTTGTCAGAAAGATAAAGGGCCTCGTTGCGTGCGGTGTTGTACGGCATTGCTGCGGCGGAGATGGCTATCGTCATCATCATCACCAAGGTCATCAAACGATTGGACCTCACCATCGTTTTCTTCATGTCTTCTACGTTTTGATGGTTGAACTTTTCTTTGCTTTTCTCACCGGCAAAGGAAGCGCAAACCGAATGCAGAGTCAAGCTTGCTTGCTATGCTGAGGTGCAGCCTTCCTTCGCTTTTTCTAATGCAAAGGCAAGGCGAATTTCGCGGAATCTGGGGCGTATTGGATAGAATAAACACGAAAGGAGAGTGTGTCATTCCATGTTGACACACCTCATTTCGCATTGACAAATTCTACACCAAGCTGGTGCAGTTTTGTCGGCACGTTTCCCCCATGGTTTTACGGACTTGCAACAGTCTCGTAGGAAGGGAGATTGAAGATAAATCCTATTTCAGCGTTATTACGAAATATTCTATCGGATGTCGAATAGTTTGATAAATCCCGTCATCGTGAGAATCTTGAGCACTTCTCCATCGACGTGGGTCAATACAAAACTTCCTCCCTTGGCTGCACTTTCTTTCTTCAACTTGAGCAGACCACGAAGCCCAAGGCTGCAGATATATTCCAGCTTTTCACAATCGAATATGATGGACTTGTTGGCTTGATTCATGAGAGGCTTCAGGTCCTCGAGGAATTGTGTGGCTACGGCGGTGTCTATCCAACCTGTGAGGATTCCATAATAGGAACCATTCTGTTCTTTGATTTCGATATTCATTTTTCTTCTTTCGTTTAATTAATCTACTTAAACAAACTCCACTCGCAAATGCTGTTTCAACCATCATTTTCCATTCATTGCAATGGGGTGAGCGGGTAAATGATATTTATGATCAGTATATTGGCGGCAAGGATGATGAGGTTCATCAACAGGCCGATGCGCATGAAGTCACTGAAGCGGTAGCCTCCAGGACCATAAACGAGCATGTGTGTGGGTGAGCCGATAGGTGTGGCGAAACTTGAGCTGACGCTGACCATCAGGGCGATGAGGAAAGGATAAGGCTCGTAGCCCATTTTCTCGGCTGCCTCGTACATGATGGGAAAGAACATGGCTCCTGCTGCTGTATTGGAGATGAACTCTGTGATGAATGTTCCCACGAAACAGATGGCTGCCATGACGACGATGGGGTTGGTGCCGCAGACATCGAGGATGCCGAATGCCAGACGCTCGGCAATGCCTGTCTTCTGGATGGCTATGCCCAAGACGACCGAACCGGCGAAGACCATGAGAATCTCCCAGTTGATGGCTTTCATGGCTTGGTCTACATTGCAGCAACGGAAAACCAACATGGCTATGGCTGCGAGGAAGGCGCACTGAAGCAATGGGATGACATTGAGGGCGGAGAGCACCACCATAGCTATCATGATCGTTGTGGAGACCAGTGTTTTCTTACCGATGTTTGGCACCTGTTCACTGTCGAAAAACTGCAACTGCGAGGCGAGACGTTCGGTATGGATGTTGACATTCGGGGGGCACTCGAAGAGCAGTGTGTCGCCTGCCTGAAGCACGACCTTGCGTGGCGACTGGTCAATGCGCTTGCCGCGACGGGCAACAGCGACGAGAATCATGTTGTTGTCCTTCTCAAAGGTGGAATCGCCTATCGAGGTGTTGATAAGGCTGCTTCCAAAAGTGACGTAGGCAGTACGCAACTGGCGGTCCTTGCTCACCTCGTCGAGGGTGAAGATGTGATGGTCGGCATTCACAAAACCGTGACTCTTCTTCAATTCGAGCATCTCGTCAATCTGACCTGCAAATACCAAGCGGTCGCCTCCCATCAGATATTCGTCTGCAGGTACCGGGGATACAATCTCTCGGTTGTCATAGTGTTTGATTTCTATCAATGTACCGCCATGGACATCCAGCAACCCTGCCTCTTCGATGGTCTCGCCAATGTGGTTGTTGTCAGAGGGCACAAGTAGTTCGACCGTGTAGTCGGAGGTGGATTCAAAGGCGGTTTCCGGTGCTTTGCGGTCGGGCAGCAGCTTGCGCATGGCGATGATGGAGAGTACGCCGATGAAAAGACAGAACAAGCCCGGGATGGTGGTGGCCAACACGTTCATCGCAGTTCCTGTACTGTCTGCGTAGAGGCCGGAGATAATCAGGTTGGGAGGTGTTCCGATAAGCGTGCACACACCTCCCATGCCGGAGGCGTAGCTCAACGGTATCAATAGTTTTGAGGGCGATATGTTCAACTTTTTCGACCACATCTTGACAATGCCTACAAAGAGGGCCACCACCGTGGTGTTGCTGAGAAACGAGCTGAGGGCAGCCACCGGCAACATCAGCCGTATCACGGCCTTGGAGTAACTCTTCGGTTGTCCTAACAGATGCTTGACAATCCATTGTAACACACCTGTATGGGTGAGTCCGGCAACAACGACAAAGAGCACTCCGATGATTACAACAGAGGTGCTGCTGAATCCTGAGAAGGCCTCCTTGGCATCGAGAACGCCTGTGACAAAAAGAATGGCGATGGCTCCAAGGAAAACCAAGTCGGCACGTAGCTTGGTGAACAACAGCACCGAGAACATCGACAGCACGGTGACTATGGTGATCCATGCATAGAGGTTGAATCCTAAAAAGACAATAGATTCCATAAACATTTAAATTAAGGTGTTACTTTGTTTTTTGTTAGCGTCAGCACGTTGTAACCATCGGGGGTGCGCCGATAGGTCATCGTGTCCATAATGGTTTTCACGAGATGAATGCCAAGGCCTCCGATGGGTCGTTCGTCAAGATCTGCTTCCACGTCGACTTCTTCATACTTGGTGGGGTCGAACGGAATGCCATGGTCCTTGACGACCAGCGTCAGCAGCTCGTCGGAAAACTCCGCCGTCAGTTCCACATGGCCGCGGGTACCCTTCGGGTAGGCATAGTTGATGACATTCGCGACCCATTCCTCGATGGCAAGGTTCAACGTCTTGGCCGTTTCCTCTGCGATGCCATGCTCACGGCATACAGAGAAGAAGAAGCCACGCATCCTACTCACTTCCGACATCTCATTCTTCATGATGATTCTACGCGGTGCATGCGAAGCTTGTTTCTGCGACGTGCCGTGTCGAAGGAACATAAGGGTAAGGTCGTCGCCTTGCTCCGTGCCGTCGGCAAACACGGTGACATGCTGTTTGAGATAATCGACAACCTCTATGGCAGAGGCTGTTCTGGTTTTCTCCAAGTCATGCAACATCCTATCTTCTCCAAACAATTTCCTGTTACCATCGCCGGCGATATACATGGCTTCCGTCAGACCATCGGTGTAGAGCAACAGCGATGTGTCCTCCGGGAATGACATTTGTTGCTCCTTGTAATCGTAGTGGTCCTGGATGCCGATGGGAAGGTTGGTGTCAACCTCCAGCAAATGGCAGTCGCCGTGGGCGGTGTAGATGGCTGGCGCGTTATGGGCGGCATTGCAATAGGTCAGGTGATGGGTCTTGAGGTCGAGCACGCCGATGAAAGCGGTGA
>CAMJLI010000209.1 GCA_946406585.1 uncultured Prevotellaceae bacterium
ATGAAAATAAGGACAATGGCATTATTGTTGTTTTTTGCCATCACAGGCATGGTGAAAGCACAACTGCCATCCATCACCCTCAAGACAATGGATGGCAAGACCATACAGACCGACCAGCTCTCCAACGATGGCAAGCCTTTCATCATCGACTTTTTCGCCACATGGTGCAAGCCGTGCAACCGTGAGCTGAAAGCCATCCACGAAGTGTACCCCGACTGGCAGGAAGAAACAGGAGTGAAACTCTATGCCGTATCCATCGACCAAGCACAAAACATCCACAAGGTGAAGCCCATGGTGGATGAAAACGGATGGGAATATGAAGTGCTGCTCGACCCAAATAGCGACTTCCTTCATGCCTTGAGCATACAGATGATTCCCTACGTGCTCATTTGCGACGGCAATGGCAAGATTGTCTTCAGGAAGAATGGATATACCGACGGAGCAGAGGAGGAACTCATCGAGAAAGTAAGGGAACTGGTGAAGAAATAATAGATAATAGAAAAAAGGAATGACCTACAAACACCGATTGCCGGTCTTGACCTGCGCCTTGCTTCTTGCCCTCAACACCTTCGCACAAGAGGAACAAGGCAAGGACAAAATCGTGGTCACAGGAAGCATTCAGAGCGATGTCCTCATACCACAGGAAGACGAAGACATAGGGGCTGGCAAGAGCGACGACTGGGCGCTCACCAACACCTACGCCGATGTGGCAGTGATGAGCAAATATGTTGATGCAAAGGCACGACTTGAGTACCTGCAGCATCCGCTACCGGGCTTCGACAATGACTTCAAAGGCTGGGGTGTTCCCTTCTTCCAGGTCAAAGGCAAGCTGAAGAACCTTGAAGTGACGGCTGGCTCGTTCTACGAGCAATTTGGCTCGGGATTCATATTGAGGACATATGAGGAGCGTTCACTTGGCATCGACAACCACTTGTTGGGAGGCAGGATAGTCTATCGTCCCTTCGACGGTGTCCAACTGAAGGCAATCACTGGTGAGCAGAGAAGATACTGGTCACACAACGACTCATGGATCAGCGGCGGCGATGTGGAACTGAACATCGACGAATGGTCGAAACCGATGCAGGAAAGCGGAACGCGGTTGCTCCTTGGCGCGTCAATGGTCAACAAGCACGAAAAACAAGAAGTGATAATGGTGGACCCCTCGCACCGACTCAACCTGCCTGAGTACGTCAATGCCTTCGACGTAAGGGCCAACTTCCAAAAAAACGGCGTCAACATATTGGCGGAATATGCACAAAAGACCCAAGACCCTTCTTACGACAACAACTACGTCTACCGTCGGGGATATGTGGCAATGCTCTCCACTTCTTATTCTAAAAAAGGCATGAGCATCCTTGCCCAAGCCAAGCGTTCAGACAACATGTCGTTCCGCAGCAGACGTTCAGAAATCGGCACTGCCTCGTTCATCAACCATCTGCCGGCATTCACGATGGACCACACCTACGCACTGGCAGCCCTCTATCCTTACGCCACGCAGCCAGACGGAGAATGGGCATACCAGCTCAACATGGGCTACAACTTCAAGCGCAAGACCCCTCTTGGTGGGAAATACGGAATGCTGGTGAAGGTGAACTTCTCATACGTCCATTCCATAGACAACCATAGAGGCAATGATTTGGGGGACGAATACAACTCCAACGGCTACGGCTCGGCATTCTGGAAATGGGGCGACAACAAGTTCTACCATGACTTGAACGTGCAGGTGGAAAAGAAATTGACCAAAGATTTCAAACTCAACCTGATGTACATGAACCAATACTACAACATGACGATGATAGAGGGGGGCGGTGGAGATGTACGTTCAAACATCTTCATAGCTGACGGGAAATACCAGTTAAGCAGAAAAGCCACCCTGCGCGGAGAGGTTCAATACCTGGCGACGAAAGACGACGAGGAAGACTGGCTCTACGGACTTCTTGAGCTGTCGCTCGTGCCTCATTGGATGATAACAGTATCCGACATGTACAACAGTGGAGAGACCAAGAAGCACTACTACCAAGGATTGGTGACATACAACACCGGAGCACACAGAATACAAGTTGGATATGGACGCACTCGCGCCGGCTTCAACTGCTCGGGAGGGGTTTGCAGGTACATGCCAGCCACCAAAGGTTTCACCATCTCATACAACTATAACTTCTGAAACGCATGAAACGCCTTTCGTATATCATCACAATAGTAGCAGCTGTGATTTGTTCGTGCAGCCATGTGGACGAAGACGAGCGCCTCATCTACGTAAAGCCGGCACAAGTGTCGCGCTGCATACTGATAGAGGATTTCACAGGGCAGCGTTGCGTCAATTGTCCTGTGGCAACAGCAGAGATAGCCAAACTGCAACAACACTATGGCGCCGACACCGTCATCGCCGTGGGGATACACTCCGGACCTCTTGGCTTCGCAGGAAACGCCAAGAACCTGGGACTCATGACCGACATGGGAAACGAATACTACAACTATTGGAAAGTGGAATATCAGCCAGCAGGTCTGATAAACCGCAATGGCGGAATACTGAACTATCCTGACTGGCAAGCGAAGGTATATGAAGAATTGCAGAAGCCAGCCCCACTCTCCCTGACCATATTCACCGATTACGACCCTTCGTCGCGCAACGTCAACATCAGCATCCTATCCCTTGGCACCAATGGCGACACCAAAGGGAAGTTGCAACTATGGCTCGTGGAAGACGGCATAACAGCCATGCAACTGCGCTACAACTCCATAAGCGATGCCGCCAGCGGACAAATCACCGACCATGAATACATACACAACCATGTCTTCCGTGATGCCGTCAATGGACTTTGGGGAGAGGATTTCTCCATCAAGGAGGGAGAGGAAAAGAGTCAAGATTTCACTTGCAAGCTAAAAGACGAATGGGTGGCAGACAACATGAATGTCATAGCCTTTGTCTATAACGACGAAGGCGTGCAACAAGCATCCATAGAAAAGTTGTATGTCCATTTAGAGACACTGAATAAAACAAAATAACAATCAGACACAAACCATCATGAAGAAAATTCTTACATCTGTTTTGTTCTTGCTGCTATGCTCGACAATGCTCATGGCACAGTCGGCA
Organism: uncultured Prevotellaceae bacterium; assembly: GCA_946406585.1. The sequence goes on from CAMJLI010000209.1 coordinate 3,095, forward strand.
GGAACGCTGATCTTCGTTGACAAAAATGGCAATGAAATATCCGACGGGACAACCATCAACCGACAAGATGTTGCTGAAGACGATTTCGGAGAAATACTCATGCATTCGGGCTTGTACATCAAAAACACGTCCAACGAAAATACCGGCGTGAGAATGAAATGCAACATCAAGACCATGGACAGCGGGAATTTCCAAATCTGCTTCCCTACGAGCTGCATATCCAAGGGCGCAGCAGAAACATTCCAGACACCTGCCGGCATGATAAGCGGAAACCAAACACTCGACCTGCAGTCAGAATGGTTTCCCAAAACTTACGGGAAATGCAGCGTCAGCTACCAGGTTCAAGCCATGACACCGCTCTCCGGCTTCCCACCAAAGTACGAAGAGGGTGAATGGGGACCAACTGTCACCATCAACTATGAATATGCCGACCCCGCAAGCGTCAACGGCATCGACGACAAGGGCAACACCTCGGTGACAGCACGCTACAGCATTGGCGGCACGCCACTCTCCGCCCCAAGCCACGGCATCAACATAGTGAAAATGAGAGACGGGAAGACAATCAAACAAATTAACAAATAACAACAAAATTCTGCTTATGAAAAAAACATTACTTTTCTTGGCTTTTTGCCTGTTGTCTGCCAGCATGATGGCGCAGGCTATCGATGTTGTAAAGCCTGCCACCAACCAACTGAAAGCACAGATGTCGAACATGCCATCATTCGTGCAGAACAACGGCAGGTCATACATCAAGGCTCTTGACGAAGGACAATATCTCTGTGGACTGTACAACACAGACGACTTGGCTGAATACGGCTCTGGCTTGTGCAACTATACCAGCGGGGCATGCAAGGCGGCTACCATCTTTGACCAAACCGTCACAGAAAACTTCAATGACTTCAAGGTGGTTGGAATGCGAGTGGGACTGTGCAGCGACATCACCGATTTCGATGTCTTTGTAAGCAAGCTCAACAGCAATGGAGAAATAGAAGATTTCAAAAGCAAGCAAATAGGAAAAGGCCTCCATGGGTGGAACACCGTGATGTT
>CAMJLI010000210.1 GCA_946406585.1 uncultured Prevotellaceae bacterium
CTCGGCTTGCACTATCTTTGCAAATTATTTGAACAGAAACATTAATTGAAATGCCAGAAATATCGATAAGAGGAATGGAGATGCCTGAGTCTCCCATTCGCAAATTGGCTCCTTTGGCAGCCGCTGCGAAAAAGAGAGGCACCAAAGTCTATCATCTCAATATCGGTCAGCCCGACCTTCCGACACCACGAGAAGGCCTCGCGGCATTGAAAACCATCGACCGTGACATTCTGGAATACTCTCCATCACAAGGTTATCTCAGCTATCGCGAGAAACTTGTGGGGTATTATGCAAAATACAACATCAATGTAAGCGCAGAGGACATCATAATCACTTCTGGCGGCAGTGAGGCTGTGCTGTTTGCCTTCCTCTCCTGCCTCAATCCAGGTGACGAGATAATCGTTCCCGAACCTGCTTATGCAAACTACATGGCTTTTGCCATCTCCGCAGGAGCAAAAATAAGAACCATCGCCACCACCATAGACGAAGGGTTCTCGCTTCCAAAAGTTGAAAAATTTGAGGAGCTCATCAATGACCGCACCCGCGCCATCATGATTTGCAACCCCAACAACCCCACAGGCTATCTGTATACCCGCAGAGAGATGAACCAGATACGCGACATGGTGAAGAAATACGACCTCTATCTCTTCTCTGATGAAGTGTATCGGGAATACATCTACACCGGTTCGCCATACATCAGCGCATGCCATTTGGAAGGCATAGAGCAGAATGTGATACTCATCGACTCCGTGTCGAAACGTTACTCGGAATGTGGCATACGCATAGGAGCACTGATAACCAAGAACGAACGAGTGCGTGCCGCAGTGATGAAATTCTGCCAGGCACGTCTGTCTCCCCCACTCATAGGCCAAATAGTGGCCGAGGCATCGCTCGAAGCTACAGAGGAGTATTATCGTGAGGTATACGACGAATATGTGGAACGACGCAAATGCCTCATTGATGGCTTGAACCGCATCCCCGGTGTCTACTCCCCCATCCCCATGGGAGCTTTTTACACTGTAGCCAAACTTCCCGTTGACGATGCAGAGAAGTTCTGCCGCTGGTGCCTGGAGAAGTTCAATTACGAAGGCGAAACAGTGATGATGGCCCCGGCAGCCGGATTCTACACCACCCCAGGTGCCGGTATCAATCAAGTCAGAATAGCATACGTTCTGAAGAAGGAAGACCTCACACGTGCATTATTGGTGCTTCGCAAAGCATTGGAATCCTACCCCGGCCACGTGTACGACGAGTGATCACATGAACCTACCCCTGTTTTTAGCCCGGCGCCTCCATAGCGACGACACCGACACGAAAAAAGTCAGTCGCCCTGCCATACGCATCTCCATAGCAGGAGTTGCCATCGGCTTGGCAGTGATGATAGTGTCGGTATGTGTCGTTCTCGGGTTCAAGCACACCATCCGCGACAAGGTGATAGGCTTCGGCAGCCACATCACCGTGGCAGACTATCAAGCCATTCTCAACGAAGCCCCCAATCCCGTGTGCATGGATGACAGCACCATGGAGACCCTGCGCCATATACCAGGTGTGAAACATGTGCAGCGATATGCGATGAAGCAAGGCATACTGAAGACCGACAACGACTTCCTCGGCGTGACATTCAAAGGAGTGGGACCGGAATTCGACTCCACCTTCATAGCAAGCAACATAGTGGAAGGCACCATGCCCACCTTCAGCGACAGCACCAGCAGCAACAACATCCTCATTTCCCAAATCATAGCCGACAAATTGCAAGTGAAATGCGGCACACGCATATTCACATATTTCATGGGCGATGGCGAGGTGCGCACCCGCAGATTCACAATCAGTGGCATTTACCGCACAAACCTGAAGCACTTCGACGAAAGCCTCTGCTTCGCCGACCTGTATACCATAGTGAAGCTCAATGGGTGGGAAAGCGACCAAGCCAGTGGAGCAGAACTGACAATAAAAGACTTCAACGACCTGGATGCTGTGGACTTCCATGCCAGCAACATAGTGGACCGCACAGAAGACAAATACGGCGCAGTCTACACCTCCATGGACATACTGCACCTTTACCCCAACATCTTCGCATGGCTTGACCTTCTCGACATCGATGTATGGATTATCCTGGGACTGATGGTCGCCGTAGCAGGATTCACCATGATTTCTGGACTTCTCATCATCATCATCGAACGCACCAGCATGATAGGCACCCTAAAGGCTTTGGGTGCACGCAACAAGACCATCCGCCACACCTTCTTGTGGTTCGCCGTGTTCATCATAGGCAAAGGCATGCTCATAGGCAACATCATAGGAATAGGGCTTTGCATCCTTCAACGCTACATGGGATTAGTGAAGCTCGACCCCGAAACCTATTACGTGGATGTGGTGCCTATCGAGCTGAACATCCCCCTGATCATTATTTTAAATGTGGCCACATTGGTGGTGAGCGTTCTTGTTCTCATCGCCCCAAGTTATCTCATCTCCCACATCCAGCCCGCCAAGTCAATCAAGTACGAATGACGACCATCCACAACAAATGGTTCATATCTTATTTTTCCTTTTTTGTAGTCTATTTGCAACATAATTGCAAGTAAGCCACAAAAATTGCACATTTTTTTTTGAAATGTGCAGAATAGATATTACCTTTGCACATTATTTGAAAATTTGTGCAATGGATTTGAAAAACAGTTTCAATCAAGCCATAGAAAAAAGCATTGTGTCCAATTGGGACCATAATGCCTTGACCGACTACAAAGGTGCAACTTTGCAATACAAGGATGTGGCTCGCAAGATTGAAAAACTACACATCATCATGGAGCAAATAGGCGTACGCAAAGGTGACAAGATAGCCGTATGCGGTCGCAATAGTGCGCATTGGGGTGTAGCTTTTCTCGCCGTCATCTCATATGGTGCAGTGGTAGTTCCAATACTCCACGAATTCAACTCCGACCAGATACACAACATTGTGAACCACAGCGAGTCGCGCCTTCTATTCGTTGGCGACTATGTAGCCAAGACTATCAATCCGGAGCTAATGCCCGCATTGGAAGGCATAATCTATTTGCCCGACTTGTCAGTATTTCATTCACGTTCAGAGGATTTGGTTTACGCCCGCGAACACCTCAATGAACTTTTCGGCAAGAAATACCCAAAAACATTCAGCAAGGAGCATGTACACTTCTACGAAAATGACGAAGAAGAACTTGCCCTCCTCAACTATACCAGCGGCACAACCGGCTTTTCAAAAGGCGTGATGCTGCCCTACCGAGCACTCAGCGGCAATGTGGAGTTCTGCCTGAAATACATTGGTTCACACATGACCAAAAACTGCAACACGCTGAGCATTCTACCCATGGCCCACATGTATGGCCTTGCCATAGAATTTCTTTATCCTTTCATCCATGGGTGCCACATCTTCTTCCTCACACGCCTTCCCTCTCCAGCCATCATAGCACAAGCATTCTCCGACATCAAGCCATCGGTGGTGATAGCCGTCCCCTTGATTATCGAGAAAATCATCCGCAAGAATGTATTCCCTAAGATACAGAACAACCTGATGCGCCTTCTTCTCAACATGCCTGTGATAAGCAAGAAAGTGAAGCAGAAGATTTGCGAGCAAGTATATGCTGCTTTTGGTGGTAATGCATACGAAATAATCATTGGTGGTGCAGCCCTCAACCAAGAGGTGGAGTCGTTTCTGAAAAGCATTGAATTCCCATATACCGTAGGCTATGGCACTACTGAATGCGCCCCGTTGATATCTTATCGCGACTGGCACGACTTTGCCCCCGGCAGCTGCGGTCGTCCGGTAGACGGCATGGAAGTCAGAATACTAAGCCGCGACCCATATCACGTGGAAGGAGAAATAGTGACCCGTGGCCGCAACCTGATGTTGGGATACTTCAAGAACGAAGAGGCTACACGCGAAGCCATAGATGCCGACGGCTGGTATCATACAGGAGATTTAGGCACCATGGATGCCGACGGGAACATCTTCATAAGAGGCAGGAAGAAAAACATGCTTCTGAGTGCCAACGGCCAGAACGTATACCCAGAAGAGATAGAAGACAAGCTGAATTCATTGGCCATAGTGAGCGAAAGTCTTGTGCTCCAAAAAGGCGAGAAATTCATAGCCCT
>CAMJLI010000211.1 GCA_946406585.1 uncultured Prevotellaceae bacterium
AAAGTGGGCGACACCTTCCTCAACTTCGAGACATGGGGCAAGGGGCAGGTATGGGTCAACGGTCATGCCATGGGCCGCATCTGGTCCATTGGTCCGCAGCAGACGCTCTACGTGCCGGGATGCTGGCTGAAGAAAGGCCAAAACGAGGTCATAGTACTCGATGTCGCCGGTCCTAAAGAGACAGTGGTCTGGGGACAAGCTGAACCCGAACTGAACAAGCTGCAACTGGAGAAGAGCAACAAGCACAACAACATTGGCGACAAGCCTGACCTCAACTCCGTCACACCGGTGGCGACAGGTGCCTTCAAGTCTGGCAACGGATGGCAGGCCGTCAAGTTCGACGGCCAGAAGAAGGGCCGCTATCTCGCTATTGAATGCCTCTCTGCACAAGACGGCAAGGGCACTGTGGCCATAGCAGAAATTTATCTTCAAGGTGCCGATGGCAAGCGGCTGAGCCGGGAGCCTTGGTCAACAAAATACGCCACATCAGAAGAGGAGAACGGCAACCACACTGGCGACAAGGTGTATGACCTCCAAGAATCTACCTTCTGGCAGACGGAAAAAGCCTCATCACTGCCCCACCTCCTCGTCATCGACCTCGGCTCGGAGCAGACCGTCACCGGACTGGAATATCTGCCACGAGCAGAACAAGGCGCTCCTGCCAGCGTGAAGGATTACAGAATATACATCTATTAAAAACCATCCCTCCCCGTTTTGACACAAGCACGGCCACCGCATCACATAGTCACAGACGACAGGCATTACCTCCTTCGTCTGATTGGCGAAGGCGAGCATCAGCATCAAGACTTCAAGTACAAGGTTGCTGATGCTTGCAAGCTCGCCAAGTCGGTGTCTGCCTTTGCCAACACCGAAGGTGGCAGACTGCTCATCGGCGTGCGTGACGACGGCCATCTCTCTGGCGTCAGGTCCGAGGAGGAAATATTCATGATGCGGTCGGCAGCCACCGACTATTGCCGTCCAGCAGCCACAGTAGACTTCGAAACATTCTCTGCAGGGGGGCGCACCATCGTCATCGCCACCGTACAGCCATCCACACGAAAACCCATACGTGCGCTTTGCGATGATGGCAAATGGAGGGCATACATACGTGTGGCCGACGAGAACATCGTTGCCTCACCAGTGCACTTGCGACTATGGCACGACAACCAGAAGCCAAAGGGAATATTGGTGAACATCGGGCGCGACGAGACTAATATAATGAGTGCCATGGAAGGCTCTCCAGGGATGACCCTCCAGCAGGTGGTGAAACGCTCACATGTCAACTACCACCACACCATTGTCATACTAGCCAAACTCATTCGTTTCGGCCTGGCCGACTGCCAACTGGCCGGCCACCGCTTCCTCTTCTCCCTAATTTGAGACCCTAAAGACTTTAAGGTCTTTAAAGTCCTTAAGGTCCTTAAGGCCAAGAAATAGCGAGGGCGAGCCAAAATGGCCCGCCCCGCAGAGTATAATGCAAGGTGTGAGAAATTATTCTTTCACATATTCAGCAAAGTCGGTGAGCCTCATGTCGCCCTTTCTACGCAACGTGTCGTGCATGGCGAATGCTGCTGGCAGGCAGTGCCTGGTATGTCCGCCAGTACCTATCTTGAGGTAGTCCCAGAGAAGTTGCTTGTAGTCGGGGTGAGCGCACTTCTCGATGAGGAGTTGTGCCCTCTGCATCGGACTCTTCCCACGCAAGTCAGCCACACCTTGTTCGGTCACGATGACATTCACGTCGTGCTCCGAGTGATCCTGATGGCTCACGAAAGGCACTATCGAACTGATAAGTCCACCCTTTGCCACTGATGGGCAGGTGAAGATGCTGAGATAAGCATTGCGCTCGAAGTCACCCGAACCACCGATGCCGTTCATCATCTTCACGCCACTGATATGTGTGGAGTTGACATTGCCATAGATGTCTGCCTCGATGGCTGTGTTGATGGCAATCACGCCCAGGCGACGTATGACAGCCGGGTGGTTGGATATCTCGCTCTGACGCAGGGTGAGGTGGTTCTTGAAATAGTCCATGTTGTCATACACCTGCATGAGGCATTCATTGCTCACGGTGAGCGAACAAGCTGATGCATCCTTTACACGTCCAGTGAGCATCATGTCGATAACGGAGTTCTGAATCACCTCGGTATAGATGTTGAAGTCGGGCACGTGCTTGTCGGCACCCAGTGCACCGAGGATGGCATTGGCTGTGGAACCCACGCCACTCTGCAAAGGCAGGAACTCCTTAGGCATGCGTCCGGCATGCAGTTCTTCTACGAGGAATTCTGCTGTGAGGTATCCGATGCGCTCGGTCACAGGGTCGCTGTCCTTGAAAGCACGAGCCTCGTCGGGAATGTTGCATTCCACAACACCCACAAGTTTATCCTTTGGTATTTCCACATAAGGCTTGCCGATGCGGTCGCTTACCTTGAAGATGGGTATTGGCTCACGGTAAGGAGGATCGAGTGGCTCATACACGTCGTGTATGAACTTGGCATTGGGGTTGTGGAAAGAGTTGAGTTCCAAAATGATACGCTTGGCCAGACGGGCAGCGGTGGGGCTGATGCCGCCAGCAGCGGTAAGGTAAGCCTTGTAGTAAGTGTCAGCCTCTTCTATGTCGCAAACCTCGAGGATGGCCCAGTCCACATCACCATAGAAGCCATAGCGCAATTCTTGTGCCATGTGGCTGAGATGCAAGTCGTTGTATGCGATTTCACCTGCATTGACATGCTTGCGGAAGTCGTTGTTGGTGGTGTAAGGGGCACGGTATTTGATGGCATTGGCATTGGCCAAGTCACCGTCGGTGCTTTGACCTGTGGATGCACCTGTGAAGATGCCCACCTGGAAAGGCCTGCCTGCCTCATGCTCGGCGAGGGCAATCTTTGCAAGTTCTTTGGTCACTGCCTTGGCTACACCTGCGGGAGTGAATCCACTAAGTGCCAAGTTTTCTCCATTCTTGATAAGGGATGCTGCTTCTGCAGCAGTCAAAAGTGTGTAAGACATAATATGATATTTAGTAATTTGCCTGCAAAGTTACGGAAAATCGAGTGCAGAACAAAAGAAACTCGTTTCTTTTTTATGCCGAGATGGAGTAACTTAGCCAATTTATTGCCAAAGTACGGAAAATCGAGTGCAGAACAAAAGAAACTCGTTTCTTTTTTATGCCGAGATGGAGTAACTTAGCCAATTTATTGGCAAAGTACGGAAAATCGAGTGCAGAATGAAAAAAGAATATTCTTTTTGCTAGCTATTTTTTGACGTGTCATGAAAAATCACTAACTTCGCAGAATATTTTTTCGTGGGAGACAGAAAATTTCCCCCAGAACACATAAAAAAGATGAACAAGCGTATAGTGACTTACGGAGAATTGCTCCTCCGTTTTTCCAAGAAAGAGCATAAGCGTTTCACTCAAGGCGAAACCCTTGTAGGCAACTTTGGTGGTAGTGAGGCCAATGTGGCAATATCCCTCGCCACATTAGGCAATGAGGTGGAATATGTCACACGATTGCCCAAAGGGCAAGTGGGACTGGCTGCGAAGATGATGCTTCGCGAGCACAACCTCGACGTGAGCCATGTGATGACAGATGGCAACCGCATGGGAGCATATTACTTCGAGGGGGCGGCAGCACTGCGCAACTCCTCCGTCACCTATGACCGCGAAAACTCCGCCTTCAGCCAACTGAAACCTGGCATGATTCCATGGCACGACATACTTAGCAATGCAGGAGTGTATCACACATCGGGCATCGCCGCCGCATTGTCAGAGGATGCCGCCGAGACCACTTTCGAATCCCTACGTGTGGCAGATGAACTGGGCCTCACCATTTCCTTCGACATCAACCACCGCAAGAACCTTTGGAAATACCCGGGAGCAAAGCCCGAAGAGACGCTCAGCCGACTGCTTGAGTATGCTGATGTGATGTTTGGTGATGTCATAGAATTCGAGTTCCTCACCAAGCACCCAAAGATACCCTTCGAGGCACGCGACCGCAACTACAAGATGGACCTCCAGCCATACCGCGAATGGTTCGACGAACTGCACAAACGCTTCCCACGCTGCCGCAAATGGCTTATGGGAATGCGCAACCAAGTGGATGCCAGCCACCACCTGCTCAC
>CAMJLI010000212.1 GCA_946406585.1 uncultured Prevotellaceae bacterium
TTGTCGAGCATCAGCAGCAGGGTGATGATGGCGTATGCCCCACAAGCGCTGGTGGCGAGATTGCGCACCCCGCTGCGGCCATTCTCCATCAGGGTGGCGATGAACTCCCCTGCATCGCCGCTCATGATGGCTTCTCCGGTCTTGTGGTCGATGTCGTTGGCATCCTCGTAGGAAGGATAGTGCGAGAAGTCGCTGCTGATGACAAACAGGTTGTCTTCGTTGAAAAAGGGCTTCAGCACCTCGGATATCCTGCACAACTTGGAGTAGTCGTTGGTGGAGACGATGACGGGAACAATGGCCGGCATCTTGTCCATGCGGCGTAGCAGGAACGGCAGTTGCACCTCAAGGCAATGCTCCTCTTCGAAAACGCTTTCCCTGCCGTTGAACACCTTGTCGGCTTCAATGAGCTGCCGTGCCACGTCGCAGTCCACTTTCACCTGTCCCAACGGGGTGTCGTAATAGTCGTTGCCGGCATCCACCGAAGCGCCGTCGGTCCATTCATGATGGCTGGGACCTATGAGGAATATCCTCTTGAATTCTCTCGCCTTGTCCAGGGTCATGTATGCTGTCGCGGCAACATTGCCCGAATAATAGTAGCCTGCATGTGGCACTATCAATGCCGCCACGTTGGGGTGGCATTTCATGTCGGAATGTCTTGACAGGTAGTTGTCAACCTCATTCTTCAGTTGCTGGGGGTCGCCCTCATAGAAGCGTCCGGCCTGTGTTGCCGGCCTCACTTTTGGAGTGGATGTGAATCTCATTTGCGCATGCGCTTTTTCCCGTTTTGTATCACGATGCCCCTGTATTGGCTGTTCACTTGCTGCCCTGCAAGGTTGTAGCATGGGGTTTGTGATGTCTCTTCTTCGTAAGGCAACGATGTGATGCCGTCTGATAGTCCGTGGATGTCATGACATGAAAGTGTCTCACAGAGGGTTGTGGTGCATATTATGTCCGACACTTTCATGTCTGCCGTCGGTGTGCTTGTCTCGATGTCGAGCAGGGCGGTGTCCATGTCGCGGAAAGGCAGGCCGCCCAAGTTGAATATCACCACTTTGTATTGGCCGTTCCCCATGTTCTCGGTCCTGATGTTGTGTCCTTGTGAACGGCTGTCGTTCAGGCGCACGCCCTTTATTTTGCAGTTGGCAGGAACGGAGACCGTCATTTGCATTGCGGTGCAGGGGATGGCGTTTTCAAGATGCAGTGTGGTGGTGCGTGGTGCTGTAGGCATGAGGTATGCTTGCATGGAATTGCAAGGAGCCAGGAGTGGATGTTCTATTTCCTGGTCGATGATGATCTGCACCACCCTGAGGGCGTCGGTCACGTCGATGCGCCCATTGCCGTCGAGGTCGGCCTCTTCTTCGTGGAAATTGGGGTAATAGTTGCCAAGGATGTGGTTCACGATCATCATCACATCGGTGACATTGATGTAGCCATCGTGGTTGACATCGCCCATGTCATGGTCTTTGATGGTCATGGTGCCCGTGAGCGGCATGGGGTAGATGCTCATGATGACATCCTGGTTGATGATGCTTATTGTGATTTCTGAGAAGAGCACTTCGTGTGTGCCGGCAGGGATGCTGTCGTTTGCTTCCACACCTATGTAGAGCAGTTCGCCTTCGTTTCCGCTGATGGGTTTCAGCGACATCGACATTACAAGGATGATGTACGAACCATCGTTCTGCTGTATGCAGTGCAATGTGTGGTCGATGGCACGTTCTGACAGATGGATGTCGTATTCGTCATCATTCTGTCTGATGGAAATGCCCTTGGGCAGGGTGAGGCGCATTTGGAAACCGATGACTTGCTTCTTGTTCGACAAGCTTAGTCCTATCACGCCTCCCTCGTCGCGCTTGAAGGTGATGGGCTCGCATTCCATGATGTATTCCGACTGCATTTCTTCTATGCGCATCTGGTTCCATCCTTCTTGGGCTTGGTAGGCTTCCTTGGTGCCAGAGGGCACGAAGACCAGCGGGTTGGTGTCTTCGAAAGCATCAGGCGCCACTGTCGGTGGCTCTATGTTGTAGGAATAGATTGTACTCATTCCCGTGCACTGCGCGAAGGCTTGGCTGCCAATGGTTGTCAAGTTTTGTGGCAGTGTTATTTCCCGCAGTTGGCTGCAACCATGGAAGCATCTGTCTGCCAGGGTGGTCGTGCTTTGAGGCAGGTTGACCAATTGCAGTTGGGTGCATCCTTCGAATGCGCTCTCGCCGATGGTTGTCACTCCATCGGGTATGACCGTGGCGTCGCAACCAAGAAGCAGGATGTTTGTGTCTGTCTCTATGATGGCGTTGCAGTCTTGCCGTGAGTCGTATCTCTCGTTTTCGGAAGCCACCTTGATGTGCTTGAGTGATGAGCATCCGATAAAGGCGTTCGAGCTGATATATTCCACGTTGCGGGGAATGAATATCGACTCCAAAGCCGAACATCCTTGGAATGCCCCGTCCTTGATCCTTTTTATCTGATTGGGGATTCTGATGGAGGTGAGGTGATGGCAGCCGGCAAAAGCCTCTGATGCTATGTTCCTCAGATTCTGGAAATACTGTAGTTCCTCAAACTCGGTTATGGTGCTGTCGCCACGGAAGGCGTCGTCAATGCTTATCACTGCTTCTGCTTCCTTGCGGCTCAGCTCTTGGTCGCCGTTGGTGTCCCACAGCTGCAGGCAGATTGCTTTCACTTGTGGGTCGGCAAAAGAGATGATTTCTGATGACAGGATGTGTTTGGATATTCCTATGATGGCGCTCACGTTGGTGCTGAAGCCGTCGGGCAACCCTTCCACTGTCGTTCTCTCGTCGGGATTGAGCAGCGACAGGTCGAAGAACCCGTCGTAACGGCCACCCCATCCCCAGTTGATGTGGAAGAAGCCCTCGTCGTCATATCCGTCGCAGATGAAGCAGTGGGTGCTTGTGGAAGAACTGCCGATGTAGATGACGGGGCGGCTGCTGGACAGTTCGTGGTATATCATCTGCTCCCATTTTTCCCTGCTGTTGCCTGCTGCCTTCACCAGGCGGGTGCTGGGCGAAAAACCGAAATATTGTTTCAAGGCATCGGCGGCATTGATGCCATAAGCCTCTGATTTCTCCAAAGTATACGAAGTTTTTGCTGCTTGTCCGCAATAAAGCATCAGTTGGGCAACCGCCATTTTCTCCTGGTCGTCTTCCGTGCCGTCGTAGCTGTCTTTTAGGTTTCCCCAGTCAATGTCGAGTTGCGGGAGGGCGTCAAGTTGTCCTACTGTCTCGTTGCTATAGTAACTTGGAATGGCCGAACAGGCTTCTTCCGGCCATTGGTAGTAGTTCATCACTTGTGCCATGGAGGTCGCCACGCATCCTGCGATGCAATGCTTCCCATTCACAATGGGACAAAGCATGTTGTAGGCAGTGCCTTGCTCGGTGGCTTCGCCTTGGCCCCATGTGGTGCTGATGAGTGGGTCGATGGGCTCATGTTGATAGCCCGACTTCTTCCCAAAGCCTTTTGAGGCATTGCTTGCGGCGTTGTTGGAGTAATTGTCCAAACAGAATCGTAGGTTGTCGGGCATTGTGCTTTCGTCGAACGTGCCTTTGTTGGCATATCCCAAAATGTCGCCTTGGCTGTCGTCGCCGCAGACGATCACAAAACCCTCGTTGTTGGTCGCATTGAAGATGTAGTAGGGCTTGGCAGCCTGACCGTGCAGCTTTTTCAGTGTAGGTCTGATGTTGGCGATTTCCTTTCCTCTTTTCTGGAAGAAAGCGCGCGCCTTGGAGTGTGCCTCCTCAATAGTGACAGGATTTGCGAGGCTGATTAAGCAAAAGCTTGAGAAAAGCAATATGTGAAATAAGCGGAACACTATAAATTGTAAGTTTCTTAATAATCTAATAGTCAATTTTTTGGATGCAAATATACAAAAAATAGTGACAACTTGCATCATCCTTTAACAAATATAATGTTTTTTTATGCCAATCGGCAATTCTAATAACTATTCAGCGATTCTTACGCTCAGGTGGATTTGCAATCCACCTGCATGGAATATAAGCATTTTTAATGCGATTTTCGGATTGAAAATCCTGATATACGATGCATCGGGATTCTTTAGACCCTTCGGGAAAAAGCGGCAGAGCCGAGCGGCAAATCCCG
>CAMJLI010000213.1 GCA_946406585.1 uncultured Prevotellaceae bacterium
AAAGTCATCCATGTGACCAACCTGAACAATAGCGGAACAGGCTCATTGCGAAGTGCCGTATCAGGATCGGCAAAGAAAATCATCGTATTCGACGTTGGCGGCGTCATCCCACTCGCCTCCGACCTGAACATAGGCGCCAACACCACCATTTGCGGACAGACAGCTCCCTACCCCGGCATCACCCTACGCTATTATACCGTGCAGCCAAATGGCGACAACATCATCATACGTTTCATACGCTGCCGACGCGGACAAGAAAAGAACATAAACGATGGTGCTGATGCCATCTGGACACGCAACCACACAGGAATCCTCATCGACCACTGCTCGTTCTCATGGAGCATCGACGAGGTGGCGTCATTCTACGACAACAACAATTTCACCATGCAATGGTGCACTCTTGGCGAAAGCCTCAACAATGCCGGACATGGGAAGGGAGCACATGGCTACGGAGGCATCTGGGGAGGAAAGTTGGCCTCTTTTCACCACAACATGATAGCACACGTGAACAACCGTTCCCCACGCTTCAACGGTGCTCGATACAACTGGAAAGGGTACACCAGCAACAAGCTATACAATGAATACAAATGGGCAAACACCCTTCAGGCTGAAATAGTGGATTTCCGCAACTGCGTGGTCTATAACTGCGGCAACGGTTGCTATGGTGGTCCTGGCGGCGGCTACATAAACATGGTGAACAACTACTTCAAGACCGGTCCGGCAGCAGCCACCAACCGCATCACAACGGTGTCGCTGGCTGGCAGTGGCAATGCTGGCAACGACCAGACTTTTTGGGACATGACAAGCCGTTACTTCATAGAAGGCAACCAAGTGAACAACAATGCCAACTACGACTGGAAAGGAGTGACCTACGACTCCGGCATACCTGTCAAGAGCGGCCAATATTACACACATGACCCAAAGCACTATTTTGGCGAAGGTCTCAACTACGAAAAAATAGGAGGCGTGGACTGCCTGCCTATCAAATGCGAACAGCCCACGGCAACAGGTGAGGTGACCACACACTCAGCAACAGAAGCCTACGAAAGAGTTCTGGCATACGCCGGCGCCTCTCTCTACAGGGATGACGTGGACGAACGATACGTAAACGAGACACGCAACGGAACAGCCACCTATCGCGGTTCGGTAACCAAGACCTTGGGAAGAATCGACTTGGTGTCGGATGTGAACGGTTATACAGAGGCCAACTTCGGCAATGGCACCCGCCCAGCCGGTTTCGACAGCGACAACGACGGCATGCCCGACACATGGGAGACAGCCTATGGGCTCGACCCCAACAATGCCGCCGATGCTGCCCTTTTCACACTTGACTCAGAAAAGAAATGGTACAGCAACCTGGAGGTGTATCTGAACTCAATAGTGGAAGACATAATGAAAGGTGGCAATATCAATGCCATCAGCGGTGTGGAAGACTACTACCCCAGTTGCGTAAGTGGCATAGCAACAGTGAATAATGACAGCCCCTCTACAATTGAATACTACACCCTTGACGGCATAAAGTTGGCTGCACCCCAAAAAGGTGTCATGATACGCTTGGAAAAGAAAGGTGATGGCAGCAGACAAGCAACAAAAGTGATAAGAAAATGATGCTTGGCAAGAAGCCGTTAATGACATAAAAAAACGAGGTGAGTTTCATGACCCACCTCGTTTTTTATGTTGCAAAGAACAATAGATCAAAAAGCTGCAATAAGCTCATCATTGCTATAAGCATCAGCTCCGTAGCAAGTCTTCAGATAAGCTAGACCTATCTGATAGTCTTCCTCTGTGAAAGAGTCGGTAGCCTCCTTGGCAACAACCACGTCGTAGCCAAGACAGAAAGCATCAGCCGAGGTGTGACGCACACACATGTGAGCATGCAAGCCGGTCATGACGACAGTCTTCACACCAAGTTCACGCAACAGGATATCGAGATCGGTTTGGAAGAACCCGCTATATCTGCGCTTTGGCACTACATAATCCTTGTCGCAGAGATTCAACTCTGGAATCACCTCTGCACCCTTCGTTCCAGCAATAGCATGGTCGCCCCAAATAATCAGTTCGCGGTCTATCCCCTTGATATGGGCATCATTGCAGAAGATGACAGGAACACCAGCTTCACGAGCAGCGTCGAGCAGACGTGCTGTGGCAGGTACGATGGCTCTTCCCCGGTCACATCCTAAAGCACCGGTAACAAAGTCGTTGAGCATGTCGACGACAAGAATTGCAGGACGTTCAAGTTTGTTCATTTTCTTTTTGTTTAATTGAGTGTAAATATCAAGCAAATATTCAAAATCATCTTTCTTTGTTCGATAATCATTGAACACCTACTTATGAATAATTATCCGCGGCAAAGTTAGTGTAAAATTACCAATCATCATCACATCACATACAAGTTTTTCATTTTTTTTTAGAAAAAGCCATCAGTTTAATTATTTTTGTTTAATTTTGTAAACGAAAGATGATAAGTTAATCATTAAAACCTTCAATATGATGCACGACAAAGTGCATCATGACAAAATCATATAATAGAATTATGAATATCAAGCATTTACTTTCATGTTTCATTTTATTTGCCATGCTTGTTTCCTGTGAAGAGATTGGCAAACAAATGAAATCCGACAATATAGATGAAGACAACATTGGCATGATTGTAAGCGATGATGACGAAGACATCAACGCTGACGAAGACGACAACAGCTCCCTCATGCCAAAGACAAAATCTTTCTACTCAAATCTTTTGGACCTTTTCTGCCAGAAGCATTTCGATGAGAATTTCAAAGGCGACCACTACATCAATGGCAGCATTGTAGTGGTAAAGATAAATGAGAAAGGTGACAGCACGGTGGAAATAAGTGGCACCCATTCTTACAAGGTGAATCTTGGCACGGAGGTCAAGGGACAGATGTACAAAGCCAAGGTATCAGACCGCGGCAACAACACTTACAGGATAAAGTTTGAAAAGGGCTCGTCGAAAATCTTAAGCGACAACTCTTATTGGGACAGTGCCGAGGCTGATTTCACCTACCAATAGGTGGCATTTCTGGATATTGTTCCGCCAAAGCATTTGCCTTGCGTATCGTATCCTGAAGAAAAGCCTTGTATTCCTCTGACTCAGGATTGAAAGGCCTATGTCCAAACGCCTCCTTGATAGGCTTCCACTGCTCCAAGAACTTTTTTGCCCTTTGGTCAAGGTAAACTTCTGCGAATCTCAACCATATATATTCCACAGCTTGTTCTGAAGGATGAATCATGTCAGGCTGATAAAAACGATAGTCACGCAACTCATCGTTTATTATCTCGTATGCAGGGAAATAATTTACGACATTTGGAAAATGCTGCTGCAAGCGATTGGCAGCCAACAACAAAGCGGCTTTTGACAAAGCACTCCCATGAAAGCCGTATTTTGCATATCTAATGGGACTTACAGTGACCACCACCTTCATAGAACTGTTGCACTCGAGCAACTTCGAAACAGCTTGAGCAAGAAAGGCCTCACATTCCTCTACAGACAACTCCTGTTCGCGGAACAGTTGGTGTGGTCGTTTTCGGCAGTTGTCCACTATCTCTCCAGTTTCTTTCAACACATAGACATGGTTTGTCCCCAAGGTAAAAAAGACAACATTGGGCATCTGCTTGCACTCAGCCAAAAACCTATCCACCGAATGCAAGATGCTTGCAGGATTGTACATCACCCCATAGGGATTGACCACGGCATTGAACATTTCCTCCTGAAACCTCTTTCCTATATTGTCGGCAAAGCATGACCCGACAAACAGCATCCTCTCACATGGAGGTATGAGAAAGGATGAAGATTCTATATTGACTATAGTTCGAAAAACCATAATAACATGAACAAGGTTGTAGCACTCAGGATTTTATAAAGGATGGACAAAGCAAGAGAAACAAAAAAGACCTTGCCTCAAGGCAAAGCCTGCCGTGGGTGCTGATGGATTCGAACCACCGAAGTCGAAAGACAGCAGATTTACAGTCTGCCCCATTTGGCCACTCTGGAAAACACCCAAACCTCTTATTTGTGGACGTTGGCGGATTCGAACCGTCGACCCTCTGTCTGTCAGACAGATACT
>CAMJLI010000214.1 GCA_946406585.1 uncultured Prevotellaceae bacterium
ATTTCTGCGCAAAAAAATAAAACGCTTTTTTCTGCTCCACCTTAATTAACGAATTGGATGTAGTATTTTTACGAAATATTGATAATCTACAACAATTTAAGTCATTCGACAACATCTTAATTAAAATAATCACAGGTCCGCAGGAGTTTTTTGAGAAATCGCCCAGCACGTTGCAGAGACAATAGCCTGCTACAATGACGAAGCCGCCTCCGTTGCAATTAATGACGAAGGCGGCTTCGTGGCCAATGGCGTTTATCTCAACTGCACCAGCACTAAATCTTATGGCGAGCAGAAGGAGATAGTTTTGCCATTATTCAATTTTCTTAACCATGTTATCTACGAAATGGAACTTCGTTGTATAGGTATATTCCTTATAACCAGCACCTGTGCGGCCCTTGAACATATAAGGCAGACTTGAAGTTATGATACCATTATCCGACACATAGCCATTGGCTGCCATAGGCTTTGCTACAAGGCTTATGTTCAAGCCAAGATCGTGTTCCTCCTTGGCAGAATTGGTGGGCGTCATCTTGACTGAGAATGTGCCTTGGGTGCCTTTCGTTGCCAATAGTTTGACATCCTTTACAAAATCTTTGGTGATGGTCTCGGTGACGTTCTTGCCATTCTCGTCTGTCCAGGTAACGGTGATTGTGTAGTCCGTCAGAGTGTCATAACCGTCAAGAAATTCCACACCATAGGCTATACGCATACCCACGATTGTATTGTCGGAGGTTGGCTTTCCATTGTCGTTGTCATCGTCACTGCCGCAAGAAGTGGTCATTGCGCCACAGAAAAGGATGGTGGCGAGCATCCATAAAAGGTTTTTTCTCATTTCTGTTTTTGAATTAAATGAATTTTTAAAAAGTGACTTATTTGTTATTTACACTTGATGTCCTTAAGTTGCCATGTGCTGGAAGGCTCGATGAAGTCGAACTCCTTGGCTTCATCTGGCAATGCTGGGAAGATGAGGGCGAAGCGCAACTTCTGGTAAGGCCAGGGAATGATGGTCTCGGCTGGGGCAACCGTGACGTTCTGCACACTTTCCAATCCCAGTTTGCCGCCCTTATTGCCCTTGATGTAGGTGCCTCCGTTAAGATAGACAGAAGTGCTGGCGGAGTGGGCTTCAAACTCCATCTCTATGCGCGTCTCTTTGTCGGAGCATGCCACGCGAAGAATCTTTAGGCCGGTGGCTTTCTTTTTGTTCACATAAACTGGATTCTCACGCACGTAACGGTAGGCTGAGTAGTCGGCAAGCGTCACCTCAGCATTATGTAGGATGCTGGGACCATCGTCCTCACGTCCTGCCTTGGTATAAAGACCGGTTATCTTGTTCGATATGGCACGCTGGTCGGTATAACCGTACTTGCAGTTCAATTTGGAGGCCTCCTCATATTTTGCTAAGGCATCTTC
Organism: uncultured Prevotellaceae bacterium; assembly: GCA_946406585.1. Next base: position 1,411 of record CAMJLI010000214.1, read on the forward strand.
CCAGTTCTGGTTCCCCTCGAAGTTCTTGGCTTCGGTCATGGCATCTTGGAAACTCTGCTCGAATTCCACTTTTTGCCGTGCCATTATTTCCATCTCCTTTTTCCGCTCGGCCGACTCGATGACGGCTTTGCCTAAGTTCAGAACACCGTCGATAGTGCTACGTGTGTCCCATTTGTTCCAAGTCTGTGCATTGGAAGGGTGTGCTATCAGCAACCCTAATGTTGCTAATAATAGAATCTTTTTCATTTTTTGTTCGTGGTTTATAATTTTTGCATTGAATTGTATTAAATAGGTTACAAGGTTACACTTTGTGTTTTCCTTTTTTCTTTCTGCAAAGTTACAATTATCCCCATAAAATGTGAGTTAAAGTGTCGAATAATCGTCAGCATTGTTGCGCAGAGAAGCTCTATTTGCGCAGAAAACGTGATTTTGGCATGGGTCACCCCGTCGAGGAAAACAGAAAACCAAAAAATCCATGGAATTTCAAGTTCCATGGATTTTTTGGTTTCTTCTCTAAATATTATAAGGTCAAATCACATGCTATTTGTCACTGAAAAATGTCACCTATTATTTGGCATTGATTTCGCGAATCAGACGGTCGGCATGTCCCCATCTGTCCATCATGAAGAGCACAAATCGGATATCCACACCGATGCAGCGAGCCAATTGCTTGTCGAAGAAGATGTCGCTTGACAAGCTGTCCCAGTTGCCGTCGAAAGCCAGACCGATGAGTTCACCCTTGCCGTTGAACATCGGCGAGCCGCTGTTTCCACCGGTGATGTCGTTGTTGGTGAGGAAGCAGAGCTGCATCTTGCCAGTGGTCTTGTCGGTGTAAGGACCGAAATCGGATGCAGACAGCAACTGCCTCATGATGGGTTCTGCCTCATACTCTATCACCTCGTTGGCTCTGTCCATCTTCTCCACGATGCTCTCTGCCGTGGTGTAATATCCCGAAGGTTGTCCGTTGAGCAAGTACTCGCCCACCTGTCCGTAGCTCAGGCGCATGGTGAAGTTGGCATCGCTATAGTGGGGCTGGTCTTGTTCCATCCTTACTATTGCATCGCAGAGATACTTTTCCTGGGTCATGATACTCTCCTCGTTAGCACTCATCTTAAGCATTTGGTCGTAAAGGACCTCCATGACATCTGCGCCGAATTTCACGCCAGGGTCTTTCTTGAAACTCTTCTTGTTGAAATAGATTTTCTTCCCTTTCTTCATGAGCATCGACTTCTTGTAGAGATAGTCGACAAATGCCGTGTAGTTGTTGCCATATTTCGTCTTGATTTCCGAATAGAACTTCGGCAAGTACTTGGCATCCACCTGCTGGGCGTAATTCTTGAGCATGGCGGCGAGCACCTCCTTGTCGAGCGCCTCGTCCCACGAGTCGCTGTTGTCCTCGAAGAGGTAATACTGCTTTTTGGGCTTGTCTTCCGGTCCGTTGATGGGCATGCCACCCTGCATCTTTCTTGCCCTCTTGAAGAACTCGCTTGTACGGAAGAAAGACTCATAGAGGTTGTTCAAGGTGTAGTTAGGCTCCATGTTTTCTGCATACATCTTCTCCAACTCAGCGAAGTCGAGCTTGCCCTTGAGATACCCTGTGGAGTCCTGCCATTGGCGTATCTTCTCCTCATAAGCAGCTTTCTGGCTGATGATGCCTATGGAGTCGATGCACTTGTTCATGCCGATGGCGTTTTTCCAATAGTTGGAACTTGAAGCATACTCGCTGTCGTATTTGATGCGCACGGCCTCACTGGCTCTCATGTGCTTTATCATCACCTCTTGTTTCACGCCCCTCACCTGTGCCCTGACGGCATTCTCTGCATCACGCATCTGCTTGATGCCATATGAGGAGAGGTACCTGCTGGTGCTTCCAGGATATCCCATGGTCATGGCGAAGTCGCCGTCCTTGTATCCCTGCATCGACACCTGCGCCCATCGTTTTGGGTGATAAGGCACATTGTCCTCGCTATATTCTGCCGGCCCGTTGGTCTTGGGGTCTGCATAGACACGGAAGACGGAGAAGTCGCAAGTTTGCCTTGGCCACATCCAGTTGTCGGTCTCTCCACCGAATTTTCCCATCGACTTTGGAACGGTGAAGACGAGTCTCAGGTCGGTGAAGTCCTGATATGTGGTGGCATAGAACTTATTGCCTTCATAGAACGGGTCAATGTTCACATGCAATGTCTTGTCGATGCGTTTCACCGAGTCGGTCATTGCATTGGTAAGCGAGTCGATAAGCACCTCTTTCAGCAGTGCGCCCATGTTTTCGTATCCCAGGGCCATCACTCGGTCGGTGATGTCGGTCTGGTCCACCATGAAACTCACAAACATGTCCTTGTTGGGCAGTTCCTCCTCATAGCTCTTGGCATAGAATCCATTGAGCATGTAGTCGTGTTCCACCGTGGAATGGCTGCGGATGGATTCGAACCCACAATGGTGGTTGGTGAACACCAATCCATTGGGAGAGACGACAACACCCGAACAATACCCACTGAAATTGACAACGGCATTCTTCAATGCCATTTCTCCATAGCACAGGTCGTTGTAGCTCATGCTGAAACCCTCGTTCTGCATGATCTCATACACTTGTGGCGGCAGGTTGTAGATGGTCCACATACCCTCGTCGGCCTTG
>CAMJLI010000215.1 GCA_946406585.1 uncultured Prevotellaceae bacterium
GTGATGGAGAAGCACGGTTTCACCAACTACCGAAACGAATGGTGGCACTACACGCTCAACAATCAGCCATACCCGAACAACTATTTCGACTTCCCTGTTGCAGACCACTGAAACGGGAAGGGCGCAAGTCATTATTCATCCATTACATCACAAAAAGACAGACGACATGAAAAAGATTATTTTGACAACTATCATCATGGTCATTGCCTTGGCCGTAAATGCCCAGACAATGGCAGGAGCCTATATCTTCGACAATAGCGGCACGCCCACCAACGTGCGAAATGCGCCAAATGGCAAGGTGGTGCAGAAACTTACCGACACTGATGGTGGTTATGTTGTTACACTGCTCGAAGCCAAAAACAAGTGGTGGAAGATTGCCCCTACTATTTATCTCTGCGGCGATGAAGAAAAGGAAATAAATCTCAAAGGCTCGAAGACAGGTTATTGGATGCATTACTCTGTGCTGCAGTTCAATATCGCTGGCGACCCCGAGAATGTCCTGCGTGAGACCCCGTCGCCAAATGGCAAGCCTCTCAAGATAGACATTTCCTATTTGATGGAAACCGGACTGCGCCCTCTTGAGATTAAAGGGGAATGGATCAAGGTGGTCACTACAGACAATCGCCATACGGCATGGATGCCCATCGACAGGATTTGTGACAATCCGCTCACCACCTGTCCATAGCAGGAAGTAGTTTCTAAATGGATTGCATGGAGCGCGGGTTAGCGTTGAGTTCCAACATCAGAATGACATACCGGTCACTCATACTATTGCTCAGACCCCAAGGACGGTGGAACATCATATCCTCCGAACTGAAGCGTGTGGATGCCTATGGTCAATACATGAATGTAATAGGTGCTATGAGGTCGGAATGGTTGAACAATGAAGAAAATTCAGAATTGATAAAGTTGGCAACCCTTTGTGAAGACCAAGAGACTTCCACTTTGTTTAATCGATATGCCAATAAAAGATTTTTCAAAAACGAGAGAGACTTTTGGGAGTCAGAAGACAAGGCACTGCAAAACTACATCAAGCAAATGTCTGATTTGAAACTCCTCAAAGCCATCAAGATTGCATCCATTCTCGACATCCCCATACTATATGCAGAAAACAAAAAAAGCGCGCTACATATAACAGACCAACTGCAACTGGAACCAGAAGCCAAAGTGACCCTTGTAATGAATTTCACACGACACGACGAGGGTACAACATATAGATTGCAGTTGCATATAGACGACAAACTCATTGAGACGATATCCTCGCACCAAGCGATGGTGCTGACGTTCACCCCAGGCTCTTTCATCCTCGACCACAAGATATACTTCATGGACGAAGGACTTGGCGGCCAACTGCTCATGCCATTTCTCAACAAGACATCAGTTGCCATTCCGCGCCGCATGGAAAAGGATTATTTCCGCAAATTCATACTGAGAAATGTCGCCAAGGTCAAAATCAACGCCGAGGGTTTCGACATACAAGACATCAACTCTACGCCCATCCCAACCATCAAGGTGGAAAAAGACATCCAAGGAAGCCACATACTGTCACTACTCTTCAAATACGGGAACATAGAATACACCCCCGACGACAACACACCAGACAGGGTAACCTTGCAGGAAACAGGAAACAGCTTCCTTTTCACTCGACAATTACGGAACAAGCGGCAAGAGCAGCATTGCCTCAACCTGCTACGCGATACAGGCACGGAAGTAAAGCCATCAGGCATCATCAGCTTCCCATCCTTGTCCACTATGATAAGTTGGCTTCAGTCATTTGCTCCACACCTTCGTGAGCAAGGATTCGATGTAATACAACCCTCATCAAATGTTTACTACATTGGTCCGCTCAATGTGGAGCAAAGCGACATTTGGCACGGCGACTGGCTGCAGACCGATGTCACGGTGGTGCTCGATGAAGGACGGTTGCGAATACCTTTTCGCGACCTTCGCGACACCATCCTCCGTGGCGAGCAAGATTACATCCTGCCATCAGGAGAACGCCTTTTCATCCCAGACGAATGGCTCCAGCGATATAGCGACATGCTGCTCATCGGCGTGCCGAAAGGCAATGGATTCCAACGCCACAAAAGCCAGATGAACATTCAGAACGACGATGCCTTGCCACAGGAAGGAAAGACAGGCGCAAACCATCCCCACACCAATCTCCCAAAAGAATGGAAAGGGCTAAAGAAACTGAATGCCAATTTGCGTCCCTATCAAAAGACAGGCTTTGAATGGCTATGGAAGAATTATGAAGCCGGAACAGGCTGTTGCCTCTCCGACGAGATGGGTTTGGGCAAGACCATTCAGACTATTGCCCTTCTTCTGGAATACAAAGAAACAGCAAGAACAGCAAAACAGCCCTTGCCCGGGTTCTTGTTCACCGAAGAAGAGATGAGTGGGGAAACATGCCACGACACGGGGCAGCACCATGTTGCTGAATATCACACCTCGCTCGTGGTTGCCCCAGCCTCGGTGACACACAACTGGCATGACGAACTGGCCAGGTTTGCACCGTCTCTGAAAGTCTGCACATACACAGGCGATATAGAAAAGCGCCGCGACAAGCGAGACAACCTGATGCGATGGGATGTCGTGCTAACCACCTATCGAACTTTGGTGAACGACATAGACTTCCTATCCAGACAACAGTTTGGCATCCTTGTGTTCGATGAAAGCCAGGCTTTCAAGACTTCCACGTCCCAGATTCATAAAGCGGTGAAAAGTCTCAATGGCCTGCACAGCATGGCATTGAGCGGCACTCCGATAGAGAACAACCTCTATGAACTATGGAGTCTGATGAACGTAATAAACCCCATGCTTTTGGGCGACAAGAACAGTTTTCAGCAAGCTTTTGCCAGCCCCATCACCAACAAGATGGAACACACACGCACCGCCCTGCTGCGTCGTCTGATAACCCCTTATTTCTTGAAACGCACAAAAGAAGAAGTTCTCACAGACCTTCCAGAGAGACAAGATGAAGTGGTGGTATGCCCCATGACAGAAGAACAAGCCAGCGAATATGCCAAGGAATTGTCGAAGGCACGCAATGAGTGGATGGACCCCACCTTGTCGGAACAACATCGCAGTGTACATATCCTCGCATCCATCCAGAGACTACGCCACATAGCCAATGGCGAGGGTAAAATGGAAGTTGTGTTTGAGCATTTGGAGAATCTTCGTGGCACGCATCATAAAATATTGATATTCAGTGAATATGTCAGTCTTTTGGAAAAAGTGGGCAACGAGATGCGACAGCGTGGTTGGCCATACGACATGCTTGTCGGCTCGACACAACATCGCGAACAGGTGATAGGGCATTTCCAGAAAGATGCCGAATGCCAGTTTTTCCTCATCTCACTCAAGGCAGGAGGTGTAGGCATCAACCTCACAGCCGCCGACTACGTATTCGTGCTTGACCCTTGGTGGAACCAAGCCGCCGAGGAACAAGCCATCGCCCGCAGCCACCGCATCGGACAGCGACATCCGGTATTCGTCTATCGATTCGTGTCAGAGAAAACCTTGGAGCAACAGATTCTTACGCTGCAAGAACGCAAACTCTCACTCATCGACAGCGTCATGCCGTTTATCTGTGTAAAATAAAAGGCAGGGGTGAACCTCTGCCTTCTATTTCCATTAAATTATCTCCAGTTGTAAGAATTGCAAAAATCAGAATTGCAATATTAGAGGATATTTCATAATGGTACGCGACAACTTGATTTTCCACAAGCCGTAAATCTGCCTGATGTTTTGTGGCAGATGGTTGGAGTCGCGCAAACGCACCAAAATATCTCTAAGAGGGCGACCAGGGTGCTGATCCTCATCGTTCAATAAACCGGCGTGTGCCAATGCGGAATTGGCCTCAATCTCGTCTATTTCATGTCTGCCCGTTCGTATCATATACTCATCAAGGCATTCTTGTAGTGTTTTTAGATTCTCAGCATTATCCATCTCAATAACTTGTTGGTGATATGCAAATATAGCAAAAAAAATCATACATTGTTCTTTTTGCACCTCTTTTTTTACTATATTTAACA
>CAMJLI010000216.1 GCA_946406585.1 uncultured Prevotellaceae bacterium
AAGGAATGTGAAAACCTGCTCTACCAAATGGAAGACATGCTGAGATACATCCGCGAAATCTTCAACAACACCAAGGATTTGCGTGGTGTGATAGAGAAATACATCAACGAGCATGAGGCGATGAAGAAACAGATAGATGTCTTCAAGGCACAAGCCACTGAGCGAATCAAGAAACAGTTGGTGGAGAAATGCCGCATAGAGAAAGGCGTAAACGTTGTAAGAGCGGTGTTGCCAATCGACGCAGCCTCAGCCAAAGACCTTGTATTCAAGGTGCTGCAAGACATTCCAGAAAACCTTCTCTGCGTGGTAGGAACTGTGAATGCCGGAAAGCCCATGCTCAACGTGATGATAAGCGAAGACCTTGTGAAAGAACGTGGCATGAATGCCGGCAAACTGGTGCGTGAGGCAGCCAAGCACATCAAGGGAGGTGGCGGCGGCCAGCCCCACTTCGCTTCTGCTGGCGGCAAGGATCCCGACGGCATTTCAGCAGCAGTAGACCAAGTGATAGAACTGGCTCTGAACAATGAGTGAGCGGAACACCAAACGAGTAGGTTTTCAACAAAAAACATATAAATCATGAAAGCACGAAGCAAAATAATAATGGGCATGATGGCACTGTCATGCTTGATGGCAGGATGCCAAAGTTCAAAAAACGAGAGTGCTGCCACCGCTACCGACAGCGTGGCTGTGGAGCGCCCCGACACACTGACCGCCGAGGAGAAAGCTGCATTCGACAAGGATGTGAAAGAGTTTCTCATCGACATGTACAACCGCCAGCTCTTCCAGGAGGACACTTTCCTGCAAGTTCACTGTTCGGAAGCAATAATCCAGAAGATGAAGGACGAATATGCCAAGAAATACAATGCAGTGGGTCTGGCCTACTGGATTTTCAGAAGTGACAAAGACGGAGAAGGCGATGCCTACAGCCTTGTAAGCGTGCGCCCGGAAGACGATTTCTGGTACAAGTACACATTCTATGACAATGGCATCCCTGGCGCCCACCGCGTGAAGATACTCAAGACTGACACCATCTTCCACATCGAGGAAATTGAATAAACCGTCTCACTCAGAATCCATTCGAATAAAAAGTTATTCCATACAACAGGCGCATCCTTTTTGGATGCGCCTGTTGTATGGAATAACATATGCCTCTACTGAACTTTCCATTCGAGCACGCCACCAGAGACATTCTTTCCAAGCTGTGCCACTATTTTGAGAGCTTTTGTCCTTACGGGTTTGAAGTCCACGCTATTGTAGCAGTCGCGTGCCACTCCATACTCAGTATGGTGTTCCACCTCTCTCCACTGTTCACCATCCAGATAATATAAACTCCACGACTCTGGAACACGGAAGTCGCCATCATAATGGTCGAAATCGAGCCAATAGACCTGCACATTGCTCACAAGTTCTTCTTTTTCAAAGACATATGATATTGACTCAGCCGTGCCCCTTTTCAGCCACCAATAGTGATAAGGTTTTGAAGTGTCGCTACTTCTTTTTGGCTCCCATTGGTCGTTCACGCCACCAGCCCATCCGTCGGTGGGTGCTGTTTCAGGAGCATCATTCTGGATAGGTCCGCGATTGCTGAACGTCTGCGCCCTGCTTGCGATGGTAGGCTTCGGTGTAGGTACGGCCGCATTGGGCATGAAAGGCACCCACACCTCCATTTCATGATTTCCCCGATTGTTCCACGTAGAATAAGGGATAGCCTTGAAATCAACCTCGTTGACCACACCGTCAGGTTCCACCTCCTTGGCCTTTCCCTCTACCACCACAACGCCTCCGAGCAAGGAATTGTCGAAATGGCATTTCAACTTTTCAGACAAGAGAACGTATTTGTTGAACACATGGTGGTCGGGCTGGTCTATGCCCTCAATGCAAAAGACCACCGGTCCGCGCTCCAAAGCCACTTTGTTCCTATCGTCCTCGGCATTGTCGTTGGCCATGATTCTCCTCACGTCCATCGGCATGTCAAGTTCCACGACATCGCCTTTTTTCCATTTTCTGTCCACCACGACATACCCTGCCTCCATATCTACATCCACCATCTGTCCATTTACCTTGCAAGTCATCATCTTCGGGTTGTCGGCATAAGTGTACAAGTCATTTCCTATAGGATGCTTTTTCATCCACCCCGGCACCCTGAACTTCATGGCGAATTTGCCGCCACCTTTCAGCACTTGTATCTTCACCACTCCATCCCAGGGGTAGTCTGTAGTCTGCTGTATTGTCAACTTGCCAATTTCAGCCTTTCCTTGCACGTAAAGATTAACAAACACATCATTGCCATTGGTGGCATATATATACCCGGGTATGCTGGCAACAAATCGCGTGATGTTGCCAGGACAGCAAGCACAGCCAAACCAAGCCTGCCTTTCATGCTCACCCCCCGACTCCAACGGATTGTCGTAGAAGAACTTGTCACCCGACAAGCTCACTCCACTCATGACATTATTATATAACGCCCTTTCACATACATCCACATATTTCGACTCGCCAGTAGCAAGAAACATGCGATAGTTCCAGTAGACATTGGCAATGGCAGCACACGTCTCGCAATAAGCAGTATGGTTGTTGAGTTCATAGTTTGGGCCGAACCCCTCGCCTTGCGCCCTGCTGCCAATGCCGCCAATGATGAACAGCTTACGCGACGACATGTTGTTCCAGATGCGTTCCAAGGCCTGGAAATAAGCCTTGTCGCCAGTGAGAGCCGCCATGTCGGCAACACCACTGAAAAGATACCCAGCCCTGACTGCATGGCCCACTATTTCCTCCTGTTCCAATATGGGCTTGTGGTCCTGCGAATACTCGCTTGGACGATGCCCGTCGGTGCAGCGCCCTGTCTCCTCAACAAAATATCGTGCCCCTTCCAGATATTTTCTGTTTCCTGTCACCTTGTAAAGCTTGCAGAGAGCCATCTCTATTATAGGATGCCCTCCGGGACGGTGAATCTGGCCCTCGCCAGGCCCGAAAGTCTTGCACACCAAGTCAGCATTCTTTATTGCCACATTGAGCAGCGACCTCTTCCCTGTAGCCCTGAAATGCGCCACCGCCGCCTCTATGAGATGCCCGGAATTGTAAAGTTCATGAGAATTGATCTTCTCCCATTTGTGAGAGCCCCACCATCCGCTAAGTCTCGTGCAACGGTTTGTGACACAAGTGGTGAGGTATCCGTCGGGTTCCTGTGCTGCAGCAATGATGGAGATGACACTGTCAAGGTAATGGTCGAGAGCAGGATCACCATGCACCGCGAGAGAGTAAGATGCACCCTCTATCACCTTGTAAGGGTCTGTGTCATCGAAGGAAAAGTCGCCTCTATGCTCCCCCTTCTTGAGTCCTCCTGCAATGGCAAAATTGTCGAAGCGCCCATTTCTCTCACATTCCCTGAAAGCAGATGGTATGGATACCGTGCGATTTGTTTCTATGCGTGGCGACCAAAACCTGTCGTTAAGATGAACTTGAGTGAAAGGCACCTCCTTGATTTGAGAGGAAGCCCCCATTGTCATGCCACACAAGACAGCAAAAATAATGATTCTCTTCATAGCTTATAGTTTGTTTTTCGGAGCAAAGGTAGCAAAAAACAGCGAATTGTGGTATTATAGTTCCAGTTTTCATTTATTTTTCTTACCTTTGCTTGCGCAAAGATATCCTTGGCGAAAACACACATTCGTTTCACCAAGAGACAATCCTGCCACATGACGACAACACCCCCCTCCTGCTCATCATACTTGCAAAGACAAGTGCCAAGACGCACATCAAGCAGCCGTATGACAAACAAGATTGCAAAAGGCAAAAATGAGCTTGTTGCACGAGTAAACCAAACTGATTCTTCAGAAAACTATCATAAATCATGAGACGAACAATCATCATCCTTGCAGCTTGTGCCACAATGACTGTAGGCCACGCCCAAGAGACACCGACATTTGGCTATCCCATCACCCCAGTGCCCTTCACACAAGTGAAAGTAACACCAGGCACTTTCTGGGGACAACGGCTTGAAGCCAGCCGCAACGTCACAATCCCAT